>JAJRYU010000476.1 GCA_024275615.1 Planctomycetota bacterium | reverse complement strand
ACAATTGCGGTCTTAAGCTTCGGAGTCATGTTTGGCTTCACAATATCTGGCTCTCAAGACCGAGATGCCTACGAATTCCAAAGATCACAAGCCCAATGTCAACAGCTCATCGAGCAAGCCGAATCGTTCTCCTATGACGACTTGTTTGCAATCGCTGGTGCTCCCTTGATCTTTCCGCAAGGGAACTTGACGTGCAGCATAACGGTGACACAAATCCAAGCAGACTTGGTGGCGATTACAGCCAATGTCCAAACGACCGTGGCGGACACCTACCAAGTGACTCTGACGACTCTGAAAACGATGAAACAGGAGTCACTTTAATGAGATTCCCAAGAATGAACCGCAGACTCGATGATCAGCGCGGCATGACACTTGTTGAACTTTCCATCGCTATGGGGCTGTCAGTCTTTTTGGCAGGTGCAGTTGTCGCGGTCCAGACGACGTCAACAGAGCGTTTCGAGTCGTCACTCATTGAACATCGCATCAATGCAGTATCTCGCGACGGCGTCAGTAAAATACGCAAAGAGCTACGCTCGTGCTTGTCCTCGTCTGTTCAGTCCTTCCCCTATGTCACCAACAATGGCGCGACGATCTTTAGGTATCAGCAGGCTGTTAGCTTTGATGTGGCCAACGGAATCGCCAATTGGGGCGCCGCAAATACAATTGGCGGCCATGTCGAATACGCTGTCCTCGGCACAGACCTCCTTCGGCGCGTCGTGGATGATCAAGGTGCGGTCATCGACCAAGACGTTCTCATGGACAACCTCGATCTGAATCCACCCAAAGGAGGTTTGGGTTTTCCTGCGAGCTTCGTTTGGGACGACGATGAAAATACCGTCACCGTCGAAGTCAATCGCGAGTTCGACATGAACGGAACCAAGGTTAAGCGAGTTATTCGCACCATGGTCTACATTGATCCTATTTTCAATTTCTAGGAGTTTCTCATGAGCAAAAGACCGAACGAAAACGGCAGCGCCCTGGCCATATTGCCGGTCTCCCTCATCGTTGCCGTGGGGCTGGTCATTGCGACCCTTGCCATGTCGACCAGCAACGTGACTGACACTTATCGTGAAACTCGCAAGATGCAGGCGTACTACGTTGCAAAGGCGGGCATTGAACGACAGGTCTTCGATCTAAAGTTGATGACACAGACGGCCGTTCTGATTGATCCTTTCAAAGCACTTGAGGATTTTCACAACAAGAAGACCTATGATGACGGAGTTCAACTCAAACCTTTCCCATCGCCCCCCTTGCAAGAGGCCCTGCTTTCTCCAGAAGGGCAACCAGTCTTAGCTGCTACTCAACTGCTAAACAACGGGGTTTCGCTTCCTGGAACATTCGACGTGAGCATGAGGATCGAAGGTTTTGATCCGTTGAACCCCGGCACGATGTCAAACTCACGTCGGTTTGTGACAATTCGCTCAACCGGATGGGTGCCGAACAAGGGCGCGGCAAACGCTGTTAATCACACCATCGAGACAACCGTGCTCGTGGAATTGACTTCATCGGAGGTCTTTGACTACGCGTATTTTGTCAACAACTGGGGTTGGTTCTATGGCAATACAATTACTTCAAACGGTAACGTCCGCTCAAACGGACAATTCGACGCCGGTAGCTACACACCGACAGTGAACGGATCACCCCGATATCTGGGTGCCAACGGTTCTGATCTTTACGGTTACATGGATGACAACGGCGATGGTTTGCGCGATGGCAATGACGGCGGTGTCTATGCCGGTTGGGATATTGTTGGCTCGCAGAACATCAAAGGCATGGCCTCCACTCAAGTCGGAGGTCAGTATGTCAATCAACGAGACTATGATGGCAAGATCGAAATGCCAAACCTCACAGATCTATCTCTCTATGAGCAGCACGGTATTTCAACAAATGCATCCGTGAAGATTGGTGGAACACAAATTGTTGATGCTGTATTTGGTGACGATCCCGGAGAATCTGGGAATCTGGTCCTCTTCGGGACACCATCGAATCCAGTCGAAATCAACGGAACGATCGTAGTTCGTGGCAGTTTAATTATCAAGGGCACGGTGACGGGACAGGGGGTCATCTATGCTGGAGGCAATGTCTATGTTGCCGATGATGTGACCTACTCGAATCCTCCGGTTACAATTCGTCCTGCCGGCCAAACCGAAGCTGACTTCGAGACATGGTTGCAGAACAACGACTCCGCTGATGCCTTAGGACTCTTTGCGCGTGAGCATGTTGTCCTTGGTGACTACACCAATAGCCAGTGGCGTTCGTACGTCAATGGTTGGATGAATAGCTCGATGAACAAGTCAGAAGAAGATGCTGGCGAGGACGGGATCCCCAATACGGCAGCTGGTCTGGACGGACTCGTCGGGACATCCGATGACGACGTGCTCGAAGGTGATGGTATCTTTTCCATTGATACCTACGATGCCTTGCAACAGTCTCTTGGACAGATCCCTCCGGGAAAGACCATTGGTGATCCGATCCCGGGAACAGGCGAAGATATTGATGGTGACGGCACCTATGACGGTCACTTTCATTTGAGCGAATTCGATCTTCCGGCTTCATTGACCTCCGGTCAGTGGGGTGGAAACCTTCCGAGCGGCACAACGGCCTTCAACCAAATCGCGACACGCAACATCGCCAACTTCGATGCTGCCATGTACACCAACCATGCCTTGGCAGGTCTTATTCTCGCTTGGGGAAACACAGTCAGATTCAACGGCTGCGTGGTTTCTCGCAACGAATCGATCGTCTATGGCGCTGATGGCTTGGAGGTCAACCATGATGCCAGACTTCTTGGTGGTGGTGACAACTTCGGCTACTACTTGCCGAGGACATTTAAGGACATTCGGTTCATGAAGACCTGGGACAGTGTTGCGACTATTCACTGGGATGAAATCGCCGCGCAACAAGGAGTTATTTACCCGTGAGAATTGAACGCAACGTGCTGCTGAACGCTACTGTTGTCGTCGTGGCTCTTTTGTGCCTGCCGATCCTCGCGTTTGGCCAGCAAACGTCATCAACCAAAAGAGAACTCGCAGGCAAGGTATCCTCCTTGCTGCCTCGAACCAGAACCCCTGAGCTGAGCGGACGTAAGAGAGATTTCCGACGGTTGATCAACGACGACGAGCAGCATGACAGAATCATGAAAGAGCTTTCGGAACCCATGAGCCATGAGGCTCGTTGCGAACTCCATGAAGCACGATTGAATCGCTACGGTTCGAGTGCCACCTCGATGCGCACGACGCTGACTGATTTCGGTTTGATGTATGAAGAGGGCTGTAAGCCAAAACCTCAACTGAGCGCCAAAGAACCCGAGGAAGATTCAAGTAACTTGGCAGTCTATGTTCTCTTGGGCATATTCTCAGGTTCAATGTTCTTTATCTTCAAAGCTCGGAGTTAGTTGTCAAAAAGGTGCGCTCTTGGAACGATGACGAGTCGTTTCAAGAGCGCGGATCAAAGAGGAAACTGTTTTGTGTTCTTGCCTACTCTTAGCCGAGTAGGGAAAGTGCTGCTTGAGGCTGCACATTCGCCTGAGCAAGAATCGAGGTCGCGGCTTGCTGCAGAATACTGTTTCTGGTCAAAGCCGCAGATTCCGACGCGACATCAACGTCCCGAATACGTGATCCAGCAGCCGAGAGGTTTTCGACTTGGACACCGAGGTTCGCGATGACGGAATTGAGTCGGTTGGTGATGGCGCCAAAATCGCCACGTGTAGATGCGACGCTGTTGATCGCCACATCAATGGCGTTGATAGCCGTGCTCACGGCTCCGCCAGAGCCGATATCCAGAGTGCTCAAACCCAAGGAAGAAGCACTGCTGGCTGTCAGTGTCACACTGAGAGTGTCGGTACCCGCGGTCGTTCCAGATCCAACTTGTAAGGAAATGCTGGTGTCTGCAGACAACAAGGACAAACCGTTGAATGTCGTCGAAGAAGAGATCCGATCGATTTCAGAGACGAGCGCGGTAAACTCCTGATTGAGAGTGTTCCTGTCCGTGTTGTTGACCGTACCATTAGAGGCCTGAACGGCGAGTTCACGAAGACGTACGAGAATAGAACTTGTCTCGTTAAGCGCTCCTTCAGCCGTTTGCGTCAAGGAAATACCATCGTTGGCGTTCCTTTTTGCCTGGTCCAAACTCCGAACTTGAGCTCGAAGCCTCTCAGAAATTGCCAATCCAGCCGCGTCGTCCGACGCCGACGCAATTCTCAGACCTGTGGATAATCTCTTGAAACTACCAGCGAGCTTGTTCGTGTGTGAAGCAAGGTTGCGCTGGGCATTAAGCGAAAAGAGATTCGTGTTGATTCTCAATCCCATGGTGTTTTCCCCTAAAATGGTGCCTGCACTGAGACGTGGTGCTTTTCGAGCCAGCCTGTTGTGAGGACCAAATTGTCAGAGTCGTGACACTCCTTCAACCGGCATGTTCTCACACGCAGACTCGATACAAATTGTTTTGTCTTTGTGCCCCTTTTCCTCAGGTGCAGCTTCGACATCCTCCCTATCGTTTAAGAATCCAACAGTCTGTAGGAAAACTGTCGTGTTTTTGGACAGCAATCGGAAGCTTATTGTGGGGCGAATGTTAGGGCGGTGGGTGTTCTGAGGGGAAAGCGCTCGGTATTTCTCCATGCGCATTCTTTGCCGCTGGATGAATACGCAGTTTAGTGAATGAAAGGAGCAGGGAAGCGCGCAAGGGAGTCGATTCGACTCCCTATTGGCCTTTGGAGATCGGAGTGAGTTCAGACAGTTCGGGAAAATGGGGCCCTATGTTGTGCAGGCCCCCTAACCCCGGGGTCAATGCTATTTCTTCTGGTGAACCAAGAACCAGGCTTTCTTGTCTTTCGCAAAGGGCATGACAAATGCACTCATGCCATTAACACTAAAGACATTGTAGTTGATGGCGTTGGCTTCAAAGTCGATGCCGTTGATTTCAACGCGTTTCCCTTCTTCATTGATCCCGCGAGCCAGTTGGAGGAAAGACTGCCGTGACTGAACAGTATCCTCGAGACCCGTGTGAATCCGCTTGTAGGTCTGAAAGTCAAGCTGACGAACGGCAGTACGCCAGGCCTTGAAGAGTTGCATGACTTGTTCTCGTTTCGTGCTGCCTTCTTGAGCAGGAGCTTCACGGTTGGGAGTCTCAAAGACCAAGGACTTCACACACGCTTGCAAGATTGGACGCCAACGATGGGCTTTTTCCAGAATGACACTGTAAGAGACCACGACAATTCTACCTTTGTCGTGCATGAGGTATGAGGCCCCTTGGTATCCAGAGTGGGTCTTTGTGACTGATGCTTGTGTCGAGATCATGAGGGCCCGGCGGTTTGCCAACCACGTCTTTTGAGGTTTTTCTGTCTCCATGACGATGCCGTCCTTGGCAAATTGGTTCTTGAGTCCCTGGGCGAAACTCGCGGCAACGGGCCTGAGATCAACCATTTTCAAGGGCGTCGTGCTTTTCCGTCGTGGACTCACAACCATGATCGACAACTCAAGGTCTGGAAGTTCTCCGGTCTCGTCTTCCGATGGCGCAACCATTTGGATCAAGGCTTTGAGGCCTTGAAACTCCTTGGTGATGACAAAATCGGCTGGCCGCAGCATTGAAATGCCAGTGCCCGTTTCGCGGTAGAGCTGAAGAACTGGCGCGGACGCAATCGTTGTCGTTTCTGTTGGGCGCGACGTCGGCTTTTCTGCCTTTTTCTCCGGAGGTTGTGTTTTCTTTCGTCGTGCATAGATCTCCCGAAGCACAACCACGCTCAGACCGTCGGATTTGAGTTCCAGGATTTTCGCGGCATCGACATCGAAGACTGGAGCGTTCTTTTCGATGGTCTTGATGATCTCCTCATCTGTCTTCCCTTCGTTCGCCATGAGAACAATTTCATCCAAGGTGAGCGCCTGGGTAGATTGTTTCGGAACGATCGGCGCAGGTTTTCTTTCTCGAAGTGCTTTGATGATCGACCTGGGGACTCCGGCGCGCATGAGTTGGATCGTCGCTTGGGCTGAGAGAGCGAGGCCAGGTTTCTTTGCCTCGACAAGTCTCAGCAGGGCACTTTCGTTGTGATCTTTCTTCCACGATTCCAAGACGGCGGTGATATCGAATTTTTCGGCAGCTTTCGGCATATGCTTCTTGAGCCACATGATGAGCTGAGGTGGTGCTTTCTTCTTGGCCATGAATCTGAGGTCCACCAGATCCAAGTTAAGGACACGGGGGCCGTCCTCCAAGTAGGCGATGATGGCCTCGGCGTCATAGTTCTGCTCGATGAGAAAATCAATGTCATTCCGATCAACGACATTGGCTTCTTGGGCCACAGCAGGTGCCGACACGCAAAGGAAACAAATGCCACAGAGAATCGAAAAAACGAAGAGCTTCATGCCAAGGTCCTTGTCAGAAATATGGTTCGTCCTTCGTTTCTTCGGCACAATGAGTGCATAAACTTGAGATCTCACTGCATCTAAAGGGTGGATCGGCGCATGAATTCCCAAACGGAAACTCAGTCAATATCAAGGCCATCAGACCGTGAGTGGTTACTTCCCTTCGGCAACGGTGGCTATGCATCTGGAACCGTAAGTGGCTTTAATAGCAGAAGTTATCATGGTTTGATGGTCGCTGCCCTTCGACATCCTCAAGATCGAGTGCTTTTGCTATCACACGTCGATATCACCTTGCTCCCCGAGGTTGGAACACCCATTCTTCTTGCATGCCACCATTATGGTGAAGGGGTGTTTTATCCCCAGGGCTGGCGCCACCTGGTCGAATTCGAATCTGATGGTGCGATCACGTGGCACTGGCGCGGCGAAGGATTCGGTTTTGAACTCCAATTGACCCCGAATGGCGGAAACAACTTAAGCCTCCAATTTCAGGTAGCGCTAGGTTTTCACGGCAAAGTAATCTTGCGACCATTCTTAGCTCATCGAAGTCACCATGGTGGTCCATCAATGCCGATGACAGCCAGACTAAATAGCTCCGGAGTCGCAATCGATTACGAAAACTGCGATCACGTACTCCAATTCGAACACCAATTGGCGACCAAAATCGAAACGATTCGTCATGAGAATTTTCGTTATCAAATGGAAATTGACCGCGGGCTGGGAGGGCACGAGGATTTGGATTCCATGTTCCAATTGCAGTGGCCGATCATGGGTGAAAGTGCAAAGACTCAAGTCAATGTCTTCCTTAACGGACCCCAATCTGGCCACTCCAATACCGTCTCTTGCCAAGTTGTCGATTTAGCGAAGTCGCCGACGCAACGCCTGCGTCGTGCCGCCTCGGATTTTCTGATTGTCAATCCCAATTCACGTGTTCATGGCATTATCGCAGGTTACCCATGGTTTAATGAGTGGGGGAGAGACACGATGATCGCTCTTCCTGGTGTTATCCTTGCGACCGGCAACGAAGGGATCGCCCTCGAAATTCTTGAAGAATGGTGCGGCAAGCTCGCAAATGGGCTGTTGCCGAATCGTCTTGCCGAAGATGACAGGACATGTAGTTACAATTCGGCCGATGCACCTTTGTGGTTCGTCCGCGCCCTGAAGAGGTTTTGCAAGTTAAATGACACATGCACTTTTCTTGTGAGGGGTGTAGAGGAGATCCTCGACCACTATCTCGCCGGAACCGAGTTTGGCATAGGTGTGGATCCCGCGGATGGACTTCTGCGTGCCGGTGATGCCGAAACTCAACTCACCTGGATGGACGCATGTTACAATGGCCATTGCTTCACCCCTCGAAGTGGCAAGTGTGTGGAACTCAACGCACTGCTTCATGAGGCCCTTGAGTTCGGCGCGAAACTGACGACGCAGCACGCGAAGAGAAAAAAATACCATGCTGCTGCGAAGACTCTTTCCCGGTCATTCGCGGAAAAGTTTGTCGATCCCAAGGTGGGCCTCAGAGATTGCCTCAACGATGCGAGTGCCAAACTGAGGCCGAATCAGCTTTTCGCCCTGAGACTTGAGTCCCCGTTAATCCCCAAGAAGATCGCGCTCCAGGCTCTCTCTTTGATCGAAGCGACGCTGCTCACCCCATTTGGACTGAGAACCTTGTCCCCCAAGGATTCAGACTACATGGGACATTATCGTGGCAACGCGGAAGCAAGAGATGCCTCCTATCACCAAGGTACGGTCTGGATGTGGTTGATGGGAGCGTACATTGATGCGGTGATGAATATCCGGGGCCTGAGCAAGGCGACACGGCATCATTGCGAGGAAAAAGTGGCCTCATGTCTTGGAAATCTCGATGAACAATGCCTCGGGCAGCTCAATGAGATCTTTGACGGTGATTCTCCCCATCGTCCTCGAGGCGCCCCCGCCCAAGCTTGGAGCTCAAGCGAATTGCTTCGAGTCATTGCCGATTGGGGCCTTGACTCGGATCGCATCGATCGGATTTGCCAAGAATCTTGAAATGCGATTCCAAACGCAGTGGGGCCATGTTTTGGGCCCCACTTTTGGCAAAAATCAGCGCCGTTTTGAAGAGTAGGTAAACACCCACCTTGGTGTCGCCTGTCCAAACTGTACAAATTACGTAAATCAGGGTTCCTGTCATCGCAGGAATCAAGATTTGGTTTGGGTTTGGACCGGGTCATCGTGCCCCATCACGCGAAATGCGCGATTCGTCTCCGAGGGGGGGATGGAGATGGGAAAAGACGGCCCGGTCTTTTTTCTTGCATTCGATCTATCCTGCAAGAATTGACTGAATTGTCCAGATTGCCATGGGGGTATCCGCCTAGGTGAGAACAAATTCGTCGTTTTGAGGTGATTTTGATGTACGTTTAGCCAACCCCAAGCGTCTTGATGAATAACGGAGGGCAAATGGTACTGACAACCGGTCAAAATCGGCACACGGAAAGACGCGACTTTCTGTTACGGCTCTTGGCCAGCCTGCGCGTTTCACCTGATGACCGTGAAGACCTCGCCCAACTCGCTCTGCTCAGGTTCTTGAGCCGAGGCTATGCCGAAAAAGCCCTTGATAGCAAACGTGAAAAAGCCCTCTTGGCAAAAATCGGGTACAGCATTTTTGTGGATTCCTGCCGTAAGAAACGAAGCCACAATCTCGGGGTAGGCGAAGCCGAAATTGTCGACCATCACCAAAACGCCATCAAAGAATCAGTGAATGCAGATGTCCAAGATTTGGTCGAATCTGCCAATCTCGATCCTGATGATCGACTTTTGCTTGAGAAGAGATTCGGCGACGGCGAAAGCCTCGTCGCCATTGCCCGAGATTGGGGTCTTCACGTCAATACAATTCGACGACGACTTGAGCGTATCCTCGAACAATTGCGCAGACTTGCCATGACACAAGAAAATTCAACTACAAACTGGGGGGCCGGATCGTGAATCGATCACGCCGCCGCGAGCGGAAAGTTCTGTCCTTTGAAGCGGCTTCGAAGTTGGCGGAGATCGTCATACCTGCCGAGCGCTGGCAAGATTTGGCGCGCAAACGATACCTCGATTTTCTCGGTCGAGAAGGACTCATCGAAACTGACAATGATGATTCGTCCTTAAACTGCGAAGAGAAGTTCGGTGAATGGCGACAACGTCTTTTTGCAGTCCTTGCTGGCGTCTTGGCAGCAGCTGTGGTTATCGTCTCATTGCAGGCCATATTCATTGCCAGACCCCCTGCGGGGGAGCGCCAAGAGAACATCGTTGTTGTTCGTTCTTTGGACCGAACTCTCGTCCAAACTCCGAGCATTCGCATAAACCGACATAAAAGCCGAGTCCCTAGGCCTTAAGGCGCTTCCTGTTTGCCAAGCGCGTCACCAATGAACTGACCAATTTTGTCGTGTTTCACGAGAAATGCGTCATGTCCAACGGGGCTTGAAAACTTGGCCATATGGCTTGCCGCACCACTTGCCAACAGAGCTTCATGAAGCGCTATTTGTTCATCAATTGGCATCAGGCGGTCTTCTTCAACTCCACCGATATAGAACTTTGGAATGACGGGCGAACATTCTGTTCCTTGTCGCGATAGATCGTGAAGGTCCATCGCCAGTGACAACCGCAAGTATGAATTGGCGTCGAAACGCCCGACCATCTTGGCTCCTTGGTGTGCCAAGTAAGATTGTACGTCAAAAGTTGTCTCGCTAAGACTCGGTGTCGCGATTGGTTGCCAAGCGAAACGATCGTTGAATTCTTTCTTCGAACGATAAAAAACCGTGCCCACTTCCCGAGCCAAACGCAGGCCACCTTCTGGTCCGTTCGCGCCATAGAATCCGTTCTTGAATGCCGGATCCAGCAGGATGGCGCGGCGTCCCAAATGTCTAATCGCCGCGGTCGCAGGACGAGTACGATCCGTGCCAGAGATGGCAACGACACGTTGAACGCGTCGTCCATGATGGAGACCTATTTCTAGAGATTGCATGGCTCCCATGGAACCGCCACAAATGGCATAGGCCGTTTCGATGTTCAGAGCGTCGAGCAACAGGAGATGACAACGTGCGATGTCGCCAATGGTCACCAGCGGAAAACCGCCCTCGTAGTTCTTGTTTGTTGCCGTTGGATTGGTGGAGAGAGGCCCGGTCGTTCCATGGCATCCTGCCAAGAGACTGGGGCAAACGACAAAGAATCGCTCGATGTCAATCGCCAATCCAGGGCCAATGAAGTGTTCCCACCAACCAGGGCTGGGGTCCAAATCAGAGGATCGGGCGTGGCAGTTCGCAGAAAAAGCCGGCACCACTAATATACAATTGCTGCGCTCTTCGTTGAGTTCACCCCAGGTCTCGTAGGCAATGGAGACGGATGGTAGGGAGCCACCCAAATCGAGGGTGAATTCCACGTCAATGGCGGCGATTTGGGCTGCGGGCGGACCTTTCATGGGCACAGGTTAACGTGCATTCACGACAAACTCGACCCACGCTACCCAGATCAGAAAAAATCCAGGCTATGAAATGTTGTCAGTCTGTACTCATGGCCCAACCTGAGAGTTTGGTGACCCAGGTCCGAGGAAGGATCTTAGTCACGGCAATGAGGCATTTTGTTTGGTATCCAGGAACTACGACAACTTTGTTTCTTGCCAAGGCTAATAGACCATCTTGGGCAACCCTTTGCGGTGAAAGGCGTTTCAGACGATAGACGAAGCTCTTGGTTTCATAGTGGCCCGCGTCGAAGAACTCAGTATCGGTAACCCCGGGGCAGAGTGCTGTGACATGGATACCATGAGGCTTCAGTTCCGCGTGAATGCCCGCCGTAAAGTTAAGTAGGCCAGCCTTCGTCGCCGAATAGGCACCATGAAAGGGTGTAGGGACCATGCCAGCAATACTGGCGACGTTCATGATGGCCGCCGATTCTCGAAGCTTCATGAATTTCGCAGCTTCCTGGCTTAGCAAGATGGGGATAACGAAGTTGAGCCGAAACATGGAATCAGCTCGTGTCTTATTCGACGAAAGGAATCGCCCATTCATGCCAAATCCAGCATTGTTTATCAGCACGTCCACGTCTTGAATCGCGTTCTTTGCGTTGGCAAGACCCTGGGGAGTCAACAGGTCTTCAACGAGAATCTCGGGTTTTCTAATTCCAGATGCGACGATCTCATTTTGGAGGTCCTCCAAGAGGTCTATTCTTCTGGCCAAGGCGATGCAGTGAGCCCCTCGGTGAGCAAGTTCAACAACCATGGCTCGTCCGATACCACTGGACGCTCCTGTAACCAACACGCGTTTGCCATCAAATGAGAAAGTCATCTTCTTTCCTCCTGCCGCGCGAGGATGAAATAGCAAAGGGCGTCGATGCGACCTGCGCCAAGGTCCACCTGGTCTTGCCACAGATGTTTGGGCAAAAGAGGAGGGCCGTTCTTAGCGCACAAGACGAAGTAGCGTGTGTTCTCTTCACCCAAGTGCCGAAAATACCGGTTGGAACTTGGCAAAAATTGAGCTTGGTTGGCGACAAAATGCCAGGCAATGTCCTTGGGAGGACCGAGGGTCGGAAAAATCTGTTCCGGCGTCCCTTCTGCTTGGCAACGATAGATGGCTATGTAGCTGGCCTCCTTTGTTGTCACCTTCAACTGGAATTCATCGTGATTCCCTTGGTTCTCGAGGTAGGCAACGTCGAGATCCTCTAACCCAGGTTTTTTCTTGTTCCCCTCCAGCCAACCCCAAAAACCAAAGAACATCAGCAAGACAAGAATCAGCCAAAGTGCGGCGGTTTCCGGGGCGCGAAAAACTCCGAAAATGCGATGTTGGACAGGTTCTTCCGCTTCCACGTTCATGTTTCTCGCAGTTCTCGCGCCACAAGCAAAGCGATCCAAGAGCGCGGCATGAGTTTGACAGCGAAAATGGCCATGCGATTTTTCCACCCTGAAATGCAGAGCATTTTCTCCTTGGACAGGGCAATTAGGCCGATCCGAGCGACAGACCTTGGTTCTTGCCACGTGGCGTGGGTGGCCCAACGTTTGTCCAAAGGGATCTTTGCCCTGGAAAAAAAAGACGTACGTGTGGCCCCTGGGCAAAGTGTCGTAACGATAATCCCCTGTGGTTTTAGTTCTTCATGGAGAGCGCAGCCAAAGCTGATCATCCACGACTTACTGGCGGCGTAAGCCGCTTGTGTCGGCAGACCAAAAAAGCCAACGATACTGGATACATTCAGTATCTTGCCGTTTTTTTGCTTCATGAAAGCCAGTCCAAGATGACGAGAGATTTCACTCACTGCCTGAGCATTGGCGTTGAGTTCCGCTTCAAGTGCTCCCGGGTTCAGATCGACAACATCCCCCCAACAGGAAGCACCGGCGGCGTTCACCACCCCAGATAAGAGAGGCTCACATTGAAGTGCGCGATGTGCCAGAGCTTCTCCGGCTCCTGGAGTTCTCAAATCACTTGTCATCGTCGTGACATTCCTTGTGCCGAGTTCCTTGGCCCGCCGCGCCGTTTCTTCAAGAGCTTCCTTGTTGCGTCCGTGGAGTATGAGGGACTTGGCGGTCGGCGCGAGAAGGTGAACGAACGCGGAACCGATGCCTCCGGACGCGCCGGTGATCAACCATGAAAGGCCCGAGAGGTTGGACGGTAGGGTTGTTTTTCTCATGAAGACCATTCACATTCACCGATTGCTCAAGAGCTTGAGCCTTGGAACCCATGCTCACTATTCCCTCAGAAATGCTTGTAACATCTTTCACGACAAGGGCATAGGATTGTTATCTGGCATTGGTACTGGAGAGATAGTGAATAAATACTCAAGGTCGAACCCGCGCCATCCGATGAAAGTCATGTACAAATTGTCCGTCCCTGGAGTAAGAAATGACGAGCGCGGCACCCACCTTGATGAAGAGCATGGAACAGCGAGTTGAACAGGCAATTCTCGACGTCTTGCGTCGTGTCGCCAAAGTCGACGCCAGGCGCGTAGCGGTCGAAGACCAAAAACGGCACATGGGCCGCATGCTTACCTGCCAGGTTTCTCTTTCCGGTACAGGTTGGGTCGGCAGTTTGGTGATCTTGCTGCCCGCGGAAGCCAGTTCTCGCATGACGCAAAGAATCACTGGGAAATTCAGCGACAAGGGGCCTAAAGGACCAGACATCGCCGAGGCCATGGGAACCCTTGCGGCGTCGATAGGAATCGCTTTTGGCAAGAGCTTCAACGATGAAGAGCGCATTACCATCGGCATGCCCTGCGTCCTCGCTGGCGGGGACGTCGCGGTAAGTTTTCCCTGGGGCCGTGATTTTGAATCCCGCCAATGCTTCACCACGGACGATAATCCATTCTGGGCCATCTTGCGCCTTAGCCACACAAGAAGATAAACGCCGGGTAAATGGCCTTTACGATCCTCAGCAATTCTGCTGAAATAGTCAGTCTATGAAGAGACTGATCGCGACCATTTCTATAGCCCTTTTCCTGTTTCCTTGGCGCCCACAGATTTCGGGCGCTGACGAAATCATCTTGCGAAAGGGCAAGGTGTTCGGCGTCGTTGTTCGCACAGAGAACGACAAGGTCTTTGTGAATACTTACAATTCCCTGAACACACGCATGACGCGAGGCGTCCAGTCCTTCCGCAAGAAACAAATCAAGAAGATTGTTGACTCCAGAAGTAACACGCAACGCTACCTGGACGAGCTTGAAAATACCGGCATGCTCGGAGAGGAAACCACAAGCGCAGACCTTCAGCGCTTAATTGCATTGGCACAAAAATTGGGAAATAAGAAAGAAACCCAACGCCTAGCCATACGTCTGCTCCAATTGGACTCCGACAACAAAATAGGCCAGTCGATCTTGCCAGCGGCAGAATGGGAGCGAAGAAAAAAAGCCTCACCGACGATGAATCCGAAGTTGAAAGAACGACTGAATCAGTGGCTCCTTCTCGAAGACCAGACCAAACGAAAAAGTGAATTGTCGGCGATACAGAGTGAATTTAACTTCAGCGAATCACTGACGTACATGGAAAGAGCCCGGAGGAGCCGTGGCACTTTGCGTGGACGTCATAACGATGTTCGGCTGAGCCTAAATTCTAAGGTCGACAAAGGTGTCTATACGCTCTTTGTGCCGAGTGACTACGATCCGATGAAACCCTGGCCCTTGCTCTTTGGATTGCACGGCGGCGGGGCGGATGGCAAGGATGGAAAAGACGTTACCGGGAGTGGCAAGTCGGCGATGAACTTCTACGCCAGCGGTGCCGCCCGTCGCGGATTCATCGCTGTTTGTCCCACTGCCATCCAGGCGCCATGGCAAAGACGCCCCAATGATAGTTTCATCCGCAGCATCTTGAAAGAAATTGAGCTGCTCTACAACATCGACATGAATCGAGTCTACTTGACTGGCCACAGCATGGGGGGGTTCGGAACCTGGCATTTCGGTCCGCTCTATCCTCACCTATGGGCGGTTGTAGCCCCTATGGCGGGTGGTGGATTTCAGAACCTCTCACCATTTGAGAAAACGAAAACACCTATCTATCTTTACCACGGTGCCAACGATGCCGTCGTTGGTCCGGGAAATTCGAGACTTGCCGCCGACACCATGCGTGCCGCCCGCCACGATTTTGTCTATACGGAAATTCCGGACAGTGGCCATGGTTTCCCAGACGATGTTCAAGAAGAAATGTGGCACATGTTTCAGACAAGGCGGCTTGCTGTAGCCCCGAAGAGAGCAGCGAAAGGTCGATTCAAAATCGCCCTCAGTTCCTATTCTTCATTTAATC
This sequence comes from Planctomycetota bacterium, assembly GCA_024275615.1. Classification (GTDB taxonomy): domain Bacteria; phylum Planctomycetota; family DRQF01; genus S139-23. The sequence continues at coordinate 464 of JAJRYU010000476.1, read as the reverse complement.
TACCAGTTTCCAAAGAAGAGAAACTCTACTTGGGAACTCCCGGCAAACCTCTGGGAAAAGACAAGAGATCACTCCTTGCCCGATTGAAATTGGGTGGTGGCGCAGGTGAGAAGGCTGGGTTAGCTTTGGTCAAACTGGAGGATCTAAGCGTAGTCGGAGCCGTCAGCAAGTTGCTAATAGGCAGCAAACAAACTTGGGATGTGCGGAAGACCGCTGCTTTCGTCCTTGGTGGACTCAAGTCTCCAGCGTGCTTGAAAGCCCTACACAACGCACTCAAAGGCAACGACCCCGACATGGTGCCAGAAATCGCCATGGCTCTGGGCAGAATCGCGGATGCCTCCAGTGCGAAGGTCCTTGCCAAAGTGCTTGGTGCACTGGATCGCGAATTCGACAGTCGACACATGGGCAAAAAGATGGCGTTCTCTGATTGGCGGCGCATGATGCGGGCCTATGAGAAAGTTTGT
>JAJRYU010000475.1 GCA_024275615.1 Planctomycetota bacterium | reverse complement strand
CTTGATCGAGAAAATCTGGGTGCCGAATCCCGAGAACAGCGCCATCTGAGAAATCTGATCAACCGGTTGAGGTCCGATGATCGACACCTGGCGGCGAATAGACGTCGGCTGAATTTCTGCACGGTACGAGCAAGAAGGCCAAGACTGCCATGCTGATAGGAACGAATCGCATGTCACTGACAATCGACGAGAACACGCAACCACCGGATTCAGAATCAACTCGTTTCATCAGGGCCTCCGCAAAGGATGGGTGAGTCCCCATGCCCGGTGACAAACCGTTCATGCGCCCCACGCTTTGTCTCTCAAGCCGTATTCTTCTTGCCAGCCTTGCCTTCCAGATCAACGTCCTGAGCAACAAGCGTACGGTGGACTTAAAAAGAGAGCAATGAAAACCTTGGCAAGAAGGTCTGAGTACCTAGTTCAATTGCCGATTTCAGCAGCAACACCGCAAGAGATTCAACTAAGGGTCAAGAACAAGTGCCAACGCCCTTGTCCACGAAACAACGTATCGTTGCGAAGTGGATGGCCTAAGATTGGGACGCTCATGCAAGATGCGAAGTTTGAAGTTGTTTCTTCCACTTGACAAATATTCGAGCCCAAACTTGGGGCACGATTACCATCACAAGGCAAACAAACATACCAATGAGTGAGGGGAGCATGTCGCCGTGAAAAAGAGCAAAAGGAGTGAGTGTCATCAAGAACATCACAAAAGCAGAACTCCACACCAAAGAAGGCTTGAAGGACGGCATGTGTCTGCTCAACTTGCTGAAAGTTAAACTGAGCGCATAGACAAAAGCGAAGTTCATGGCGATGGCCCACCCGGAACCCACCATTGAATTCCGAATGTGAAAAATCGACAAATAGGAAAGAAATAGCCCCAAAGCGACGGCGGCGGCTTTCAAGGAAATCTCAAGAGTCAAGATTCTCGGGTTCTTGTTCCAATAGACACGGCGATCAGAGGGCATGTTGTTGAAGGAGCAAGCGGGACACACCCCCGACGAACTCGGCATGGATTGAAAGCAACGCAAGCAGTAGTTCGCGCTCACATGTTCCATGGGTTGCTTTTGTAAGTCGAGCTTCTTGAGACGCTCCAAGTCTTCAGTCTTCTCGATCCGGGCTCTTCGCCTCTTCTCAGCCGTAATCAGAAGGAACAAGCAAGAGACGATTCCCAGTCCGTCTAGGACCATCACGCTCAAGACAGCAAGCCACATTCGACCGCTTCCGGATCGTGCAAGGCCAAATTGCCCCCAGCTCAGCAGAAAGCCAAAGAGGAAATACCCACACCAGAAAAGAGGCGTGGGCAAGCCTCCTTTCTTGAGAAAGCGATCAGCGGAAAACCAAACGAGAAAGGGAGCAATGAGCGCCATGGCGTACACGCTTGCCACCTTGACTCCAATAAGTTCGATGAGAAACAAGGACGGAATCAGCAGGACCATCCAGACCACCGACACGTGTTTGATGAGGTCAAGCTTGGCCGCCAAGATAGGCGAGAGCGACCAATACTCCTTGTGATCGGCTTCGAGATTATTGAAACCACAGGATTCGCAGTGACGAATCTTCTTTCGTTCTGCGCTCAAATGCCGATGGCAACGAAGACAGTAGTTTCCAACAAGTTTCTTTCTTCTGTCAGTCATGATGTCCTCCCTTCGCGCGCTCACACACGTTGATTAGGCCCGCAAGAGATGAGGGAGACCCAAATCAGCCGTAATCCTCATCCTCCAGAAAGCACACCATGACTTCGAACAAGGTGAGGCATTATTTCATGCTAACGCTGAAGTTATCGAAAGACGTAACTGCATCCGCTTTGGTCCAAAGACCGACCCCACCAGCGTTTTGGAAGGTGGAATCGCTTCCTTCGAGAAGCTTTTTGCCGTTGAGATAGCCAGTGAATTGATCGCCGTGCTGGGTGATCTTGAGAGTGTGCCACACACCCGATGCGAGGGACACCTTCACTGAGGCTAAAGTTCGTCTGACGCCGTCGCGGACGTAGTAGATGCGAAAATTATCTTCCAAGGGATTGAAGCGAGCAATGTAGTAGTTGTCCTTGTCCTGGGCCCGCCAGATGACACCACCCCCTTGATCTTCTTCCCCCGTGACTGCTTTGAATTGCACGGAAACGTCGCCATTCAAGAAGTTAGGCTTGTCACTCCAACAAAGATTGTACGTGCCAGGAGAATTGTGATTCGGACGACTCATGGCCAGCACGTTCTTGGCCGACGGTGCACTGGAATCGGCTTGGACTTGCCATGTTGCCAAGGGCCCTTGTTGCCTTGTGCCTTCAATTTTCCAACCAGGCAAGATATGGCCGACAGCTACATCATCGAAACCGAGCATCAGTCCCGAAGCCATGGGCCGTGAAGTTGCAGCGTGAGAGCCTGAAGGGCTCGTTTCGCTGAGGCATCCGCAGAGAAGTAGCATGAGTGCCAGGCCGCAGATTGCCTTTGTCAGTTTTTCGCTTTGAAACACAGTTTTCTCCATTTCTTTGAGTGCCTTGAGAACAATCCGATCGCTGGCAATGGTATCAAGGAAAAACGACGACTGAATAGGCCAAAAAAGGAACTGAGACGAGAGTCCTCTTCTCGTTCCCGCCAAGCCACCGTTATTAGTCAAGGTCGCAACGCAGTGGTTTCCCCGGTTGATTGTTGAAGAACTTTCTTATGTTTTGGAATTGTGTATGCCAAGGCAGAGAAAGAACGCCGAGCACAAATTCGGGATGCTTCAGCCCCGAGACTCGATAGGATCCGTCTCGAGCAACTTGAGGGCGATAGGCAGCATG
>JAJRYU010000474.1 GCA_024275615.1 Planctomycetota bacterium | reverse complement strand
TCGCTTCGACTTGGAACGGTTGTTGTCGATTGCGGTGCTTCGGTAGCAAGGCTCATCAAGAAATGCAAACGAGTTGTTGCAAAACGCCAAGTCAACCAGGCGTTCCGCGAGCTTCTACTTCAGGAGAAGTTCTTCGTAGCACTTCTTACAGGAACCAAGGAGGAGCAAACGGCCATTGAGGAGGCCGCGAAAATCGGCGAGAGACGCGTACCGCTCTCTTGCCACGTCTGTCCCGAACTGCCGCAGCTACTTATCTCAACATGAAGAAAGGATGCCCGTCATGCCACGTCCATGCGAAGCGCTTGAGCGCACAGAAATCGATGTCACTGCCATTCCAATACGCCCTTGGTCAGAGCTCGTGTTCAGAAGAGAGTGGCTTTGCCCCAAACTTCCCGCATTCTGGGCAGTCATTTCCAAATCAGCCATCGTCTCACTCTGCGCCTTTGGATTCTATCTCGTCGTTGAGTTTCAGCACATCGTGCCGCTGCTCCTTTTTCCCTTGGCAGTTGTCGTTGCCGTCTCCCTCTCCAAGAAAATAGCCGAGCATTACATCACTTGGCTGATGGCCTCTCCAAGAATCTCCAGCGAGATTCGGCAAGGGTATCTCTCACAGAAAGGACTTTATGACAGTGCAGGGACCGGCTGGCTTACCGTGTTGGTCGGCGGATGGTGTGTCTTCTATCTACTTTGGATTAGTTCCATCGCACCCCAGTTCAGAAACCTTGGTTCGCCTGTCCTTGGCGTCTGCCTGCTTGTCGTGCTTGGTTTTTCTCTGTGCGGCGCAAGAGACTCCGACGGCAAAATATTCGGGACACAGCCTTGCTTTCCCCGGTCGCTTTTTGCGGCGCTGGCATGTTGGTTTACAAGAGACGTTCCGTTTGAGTTTGAAAACAATTTCCAGAGCCCCGTCGGGGAACGACCGTACAGAAACGTGCTTCTGCTCGGCACTCTTACTCTGCTTGCGATGACGGCCCTTCCGCTCGCAAACTTTTTCCCACTGCTGATGTTCAAGAGCAGCGTCCAGCCGTTTGCGAATGCGATTTCCGACCCTGGACTCATCGCGGAATCTAAAAATGCGTTTGAAGAGAAAACGAATCAGTATGAAAGCGAGAGGGCAGATCTGGCTGTTCAACGCTCCAAGCTTGGCTCTCATCTGATTGAGTCGAAAATGGACAGGCTTTCCCGAGATTTTGCTCTCACGACGCAAGAAATGGAATCATCGCGGAGGCAGTGGGACTTGAAGCAACAACATTGGAATGAATTGGAATCGCTGCGAGCTTCCGGCTATGGGGAGCTTCAAACGACTCCTCTTGGCTGGACCAAGGCACTCTATGGCTCAGGCGACAAAAACTGGTCTTTGTTCCTGCGAAACGCCATCGTTTCGGTCGCGGCAAGCCTCGTTATGCCAGCGCTCTCGTTCTTCCTCATTTTTTCAACAGTCGCTGTCACCCCGATCGAAAGAGCAGAACGCTTCATCCTGTCGCTCGAAGCGTTGGGCGCAATGACCGAGAGTGACTGGGAAGGGTATGTCACCAAGCTTCAGAATTCTGAGGATGCGTTGGAGCGAGAGAGCCTCTGGATGGGGACGCACGCACTCCCAGGGCTCGACATCCCCGTCCTACTGACTCGTGCAAGTTTGGCCCCGCACGCGGTGATTCGAGGAGCATCCGGCTCGGGAAAAACGTCAACCGCAATCATGCGAATGCTGGTGCAGCTTACCCGCATGGCCGGTCGTGACCAGGACTCCTCGATTCTTGTGATTGATCTCAAAGGAGATCGGGCACTTTTCAATACCTGCCGCATTGAAGCTGAGCGAGCCGGACTTCCCTTCAAGTGGTTTACGAATAAACGCGGACACTCAAGCTTCGGATTCAATCCATTTCTCCAATCACATTTTCGCGACAACCTCACGCTCAATCAGCGGACCGAGATCTTTCTGAAAGCGATGGGGCTCTATCATGGAGAAACCTACGGGAAAGCCTATTTCGGCTCCATGCATCAACTGGTCCTGCGAAGCTACCTTGAGCACCCGGAGATTGATTCCTTCAAGCGTCTTGAAGAGTTCATTCGAAGGTTTCCGGAGCTCTATCCCGGATCAAAGAAAGACCTCGATGATGCAAGGCACCTTATGGCGACACTCGATACTCTCTCCTCGATAGATCAACTGAACATCTCGCCGTCCACGATGCCAGGCAACGTAGTCGAGAACGCCATCGACGTTCCCAGCCTGCTCGATGAGCCTCAGGTTCTGTACTTCCACCTGCAAGCGTTGACGGAAGTCAGCGCCGTACAGACCGTCGCCAAACTGGCGCTGTTCTCTCTGCTCACAGCCGCCGCCGACAGAGAGCCTGGAACTGGGAACCGGGTCTATACGTTCATTGACGAGTTTCAGCGAATTCAATCCGCTGATCTCGACATCTTTCTCCAGCAGGCAAGAAGTTATGGGATATCGTGCTTGCTTGCACACCAATCAATCTCGGACCTGAAGAACAACGACTTCGATATTTCGGACATCGTTGAAGAGAACACGAACGTCAAGATCGATTTCACCGGCGTGAGCTTGGAGCACAAACGCTATCTCGTCGAATCTTCGGACGAAGTGCTCGAACAGCGAATGTCATATTCCACCAGTGATGATGGCAAGAGCTCAACATCAACGCAATTCGTTCCAGCACCACGCTACACGGGCAACGAAGTCACCGATGTTTCCGCCGACCCCTTGTGCTGCTTTCTCAAAGTCGTTCAGCCGGATGGCTACAGCCAATTCGGCGGATACACGATTCCTGTGGATCTGATGTATCCAATCTCGAAAGCCGAATACGAAAGACGAATGACAACGCCCTGGCCGAAAGCGGACAACGAGCTCGGATCATTCGCTGTCGGAGGTCGCGAAGCAGAACCCGTGCAGAGGCTGCCTTCGCCTGGACCAAAGCAAGACGCCGCAAAAATTGCGGCTGTTTCCATAGACGTAAATGATGATTCGTTCGATTTCCAATCACGAGCAAAGGAGCTACTTCACTCGCTCTCGGGCGAGAGAGAAAACGGTGCGCCCTCCAGCACCGTTCAGATGCGATAACTTCCCCCCCCCCTCCCGCCATACGGCGAACGTATGTGTTGAGAGAAGGGGAGGTTTACCGTCCGTGGGCCGCCAGGACGTGACAAATCTGTGGCGGAATGCGGGACCTACAAACCCAAAAGTGACATGGAGGACACTATGTTACGACAGAAACACGGCAGGAAGTCAAACGGGGCGCAATCGCTCAGAGTTAAATCGTTCTACAGCGGAAACGTTGTTGGTCATATCCGGGCCAATAGCTCCCAAACGGGGAAGCTGTATTACTCGGTTTTGCTTGAGCGTGCTCCTCGTGGGTTCGACATCTCATTGAGCACGAAGACGTTCTTTTTGGACGACGTCTTTGACGTTCTTGAGGTCTCAACTCAGATGATGGACTTCATTCAAACTGCTGGTCGTAAGTAGTAGGTTTTCGCACAGGTTTTTTTGAGACAGCATGGATGCTGTCTCTCTTTATCGCCCTCCCACACGGAAAGACGTCAAATGACAGCAACGAAAACCAAAAAACGAAAAAGGAGAAAACGTGTTAAGTTTCTCCAAGGCACGGTGTCATGCGATCAGCCGCGTTTTCATCTCGATGAGAACATCAGCGGTTGCGTAGCTCGGACGATTCGAAGTCGCGGCCTGAGTGTAACGACAACTCGGCAAGCAAAGCTCATCTCCGCAAGAGACATCGCACAGCTTCGATACGCAACACGTGAGCGCCGAATTATCGTCACTCATGACCGGGATTTCATTGGGCTCCACAACGATGGCTGTTCTCACGCTGGAATTCTTTACATCCCACTTGGAATGAACGCCCGCGATATTGCTGATCGCCTGGAGGCCCTCTTCGAGGACATTCCAGAAGCTCTTGCGACTGAAGTAATCGAAACGCCCTGGGCGCTGATCGTCTTCGGAACTCTTGCGATTCTCACAGCGCTTTACTCATTCATCACGCTCTGAGCCAAGAAAAGAAAGGACAACGAAATGATACACAACAAGTCTTCCACATCAGAGCGCCGTCCGGCGCTCGTCTCCGCCCAAGAGCTTGCAGAGATGCTCCAGATCTCGACTCGAACTCTCTGGAGACTTCGAGCTAGCGGACAAATTGTGGAGCCGCTCAAGATTGGCGGTGCGACGCGCTGGCGTCTTGATGAAGTCGATGACTGGATTTCAAGAGGTTGCCCTGAGGTGGGCTGCCGTAAAGAATGATCTCAAAGAAAGCGAGGTTTGCTATGGCAACGGTTTACAAGAGAGCCCAAGACAAGGGCAAGAGACGCGCCCCCTGGTATATCGGCTACACCGATCACAACGGGAAGCGTAGCACTCGAAAAGGATATTCCGATAAGTCGGAGACGGAGCGGCTCGCTTCCAAGCTCGAAGAGGAAGCTCGCCAAATTCGAGCAGGCCTCAAAGAGCCCTTGAAGGAGGCTCTGGCTGAGGCGAAGAAGCAGCCCATTGCGGAGCACTTGGCTGCTTTCAAAGAGCATCTTTCAAACAAGGATGTCTCTGAAAAACAGATTGTCGAAGTCACAAGACGAGTTGATCGAATCACGGAAGGCTCTGATTTCAAATTCATCTCCGATATCGATGCTCACGACGTCGAGTCGCAGCTCAGTCTGTTTCGCTCCGAGGGGCTCGGAAAGCAAACCAGCAATCATTACCTTCGCTCAATGAAACAGTTCACCCGCTGGCTGGTTCGAACAAAGCGACTTTCTGATGACCCGCTTGAAACTTGCTCGATGTTGAACGTCCAGACTGATAGACGTCACGACCGCCGGGCCTTGACGAACGAAGAGTTCTCTTGGCTTCTCGATGCTGCGGAGAAGGGGAAGCCCATCGAGAGCATTCCCGGAGAAGACCGGGCTTTGCTCTATCTCCTTGCATCGTGGACCGGTTTTCGCAAAGGTGAAATCGGAAGCCTCACGCTCTCCTCCTTCGATTTTGACAACGATCCCCAGACCGTTACGGTCGAAGCCACCTACAGCAAGCGAAAACGAACCGACATTCAGGTTCTCCACCCAATCGTTGTTGAGCGACTTCGCTCATGGCTCCTGAAGAAACCGGGGATTTCGCGAGATACTCTCCTTTTTCCGGTTTCCGGAAAAGTCCCAGGAGGCACGGAGCGAAAGACCGCAAAGATGATGCAGCGCGACTTGGCATCCGCAAGAGAAGCATGGCTTGAGGAGG
>JAJRYU010000473.1 GCA_024275615.1 Planctomycetota bacterium | reverse complement strand
TGAACAACACCAGGCGGCAAGTCGAATAGCCCGCCGCGTCCACGACCCGGTGGTTCACACTACCTCCCATGTCGCTCATCGTCAACGAGCCCAACTATCCCACCTCCATCCTATCCACCTAAGTCATCCAGAGATGATATCTTCGGCAAGTGACGACCAAGATAGCGATTCCGAAGACTCTTTTCGATTTTCAAAAGCAGCCTTCGGCCCAGGGAGGTGTGCGAAGCCTTCCTTTGTTTCATGGCGTTGGCCCGATTGATTCTGTTACCCAAGGCGTGCAGGCGGGGAGTTATTGGCCTTTTTTGATTCGCAAAGTCATTTGGACAATGACCATACGAAAGGCTCCTTGGCACTTGGTTGGTTGCTATGAAGATTCGGAGTGAAGCTAATCCTCAAGAGCGATGTGGAGATATCCGCGTTCCTTGATTCGCTCTTGCTTCAACCTGTCCATTTTCGCTGTATACTCTCCCAAGGTCTTTCGACCATCGCGCCTCAGCTTGGTCTATTCGCTGTCTTCAAGGCCGCCTGCGAGCCTAATGAGGAGGCCTGTCTAAGCGGGCGCTTCTTCCAAACGAGTGAGATTTTGGCTGTCGTTTCGAGATCCTTGCGGTGTGATTGTGCTTCACCTGGAAGGCTCTTCTTGTTTGTTTTCATTGTCGTGGTAGACAAAGAGACAATACGCAGAGCGGTGTTCTGTGCGTTTCAGGCGACTTCAACCGGTTGACGGTGCTGAATCAGGGCTAGCTCGGCGTCATTAAGAGAGCAGGTTCACTGCTCTCCATTTCTAACCGTTTCCTGAAACCGCAACGCAGACAACCACTAAGAACGGTCCTTCTCTGTCTTTGGATCAAGATGGGCGTGTAGCCTGAACACGTCGGGAAGCCCCAAGTCAACGCAGGCTGTAGCGCAAGAAGCAAGCAACGATTCCAAAGAGCATGAGGAGGAAATATGGCAAACTATGAGCAATGTGGCTCTTGGTGTAGACCGAAAGTCCCAACTCGGATTCGAGTTCATTCATGTTCTTGGCGGTCCGGTCGTACCCTTCAAATGCGCCATAGAGTGCCCACATCAAGATAACCCCAAAAGCGGACAATCCTAAGAACCAGAGTCCACCGAATGCCTCAGAGCTTCCTTCTTCGCCAATCGAAAGTGCAACAGCGATTGCGCCAAGGTAGGTGAGTGGCAACTGCCACATCCGATTTCCGTGCAGAGCAATGCGACTCTGCAATATCTCGTATTGCAGTCTCTTGGCGTCCAAATCTGGGACGTCAATTCCCTTGTTCATGAGGTTCTCCGAAAACTGCGAAAGTACTTTGAATAATGCTCCAGAATATCATCCGAATAGGATGACGGGCTATTCTTGAGTGTTTCAAGAAGATCCTCCTTCGTACGCAATGCACCTTCCCATTGCGCATTTTCTTGAAATCGAATCTCGCCGTGTTTCTTGAAATCTTCAAGCAACGATTTTAGCAACTCCACACACGCATGATGAGTTTTCTTGACAACCTGATCGTAGGTCATGCCTTCTATGTTGAACGTCTGGGTGCGAATGATCCTACCGTGGTCAAGAACTTCATCCATCTCGTGTGCCAACACACCGTGGAGATCTCGCCCTTCAAGTACAGCGAAAGCGGGTCCTCCAATGCCTCGATACCACGGTGGAGAAACGTGAACGTTGAAATTGGGCTTCCTGAGGATCTTTCCCGATAAGAGTGTGATATTGAAGATGCTAATCACCAAGGCTATGTCGTCATGGCAAGAGTCAACCCAACTTTCGCTCGGATTCAACTTGACCCCCCACTCGGGATCAACTTGCTTGATCGCGCGTATTACGTCACGCATTCCCGGATGATCATTTATGCAGAAAACGACGATACTCATGGGGCCACGACCTCACGTTCACGTTCGACACAATCAGGAAAAACAACTCAAGACCGTATCGAAAACGACACTGTTGAGGTTCTCCCGAAAACAAGGTTTTTGGCCAGCACTCTGGATCACGCTCGCTCGAAATTAACGCTATCGGCGCCCGCGCATTGCGTCAACTGCGATTTCCTTGGGCTCTCACACTTTTGAGTCGTCATCGATCCTGTCGACGCTGGGCTTTCGGAGTTAGCTCAATGCCCGAGAGTCGACTAAACTGTTGCGAAAATCGAACAGCCTGCAGTTCCTTTCCCTGAAGTGAAGGAGGACAATCTGAACATTGATAGATCCGGTCTTGCTTTCGGCGCGCGCCCATCAATCAGCAATAGGGCCGCCGTGCGCAGACACTCATCGATGTGATCGTCGCGCATAGCAAGCCTGGGGGCTAGTGTGAACTGGAGAGGCTCTTTGATTCTCGGAATGGGACGTGAATTGGCACTACATCCCAGATGTCAACAAGCTGCCACTCCTTTCCACGAATAATTGAGGAACGGCCACGCATCGTTTACTTGAAGAATCTGGGAACGAAGAAGTGGAAGCAGGCGATGACTAAGACAGCGAGGATTCCCAGAAGCAGAGTGCGACTTTGCGAAGTTTCGAGCTCATTCTTCCAGCTCTCTCTTGCCTCTGCACTTCTTTGGGCCTGTGCTTGTTTTGCTCTGAGAGAACGGGCGACTTTGGCTCGAGTTTCGAGTTCTCCAGCTCGCTTGTAGAAGGACGCTGCTTGGGCATATTGGCGTCGACCGGACCAATGGTCTCCCAAACTCTGCCAATGCCAAGCTTGAGCGGGAGATAACCCCTGCGCCTTTTGCAAAGCTGCCTGAGCTTCTCGCTCCAAGCCACACTCATCTGCACTTCGTCCCAAAAAGTGCCAAGCCCAGGGATTGTCTGGTTGTTTCTTCACAAGATCCTGAAAGTACTCAAGAGGACGGGATGTCGACGTGTAAATGGCCTGCAGAGGTGCATAACCTTCCTCAGCTTCTTGAGCGTCCAGTTCCATGGGAACGACCAGAAGACTCAAAATCAAGATGAGTTGGGTTGACCCAGACATTATCGATCCTTCGCCTCCAAGGACTCTCTGGTCAACAACTCGACAGGCGCAAAATCGTCCGTCAAGCGCACAGCGTTGGGCTCGACTTCTCCCACCTCCTGTGTCCTCAAAGCATGCTCCAAGACGCTTTTCAACTCAGCCGGAACACCACTTGGTTTGAAGACGACATCCTGGCGAAGGCATGATCCCCAAAGCATGCGATTGCCCCAATAGCGGACCCAGACGGTCTCTAAGTTCTTGAACCCACCATCAGTCATGGAACGTAGCAAGGACTGGGTCAACTGCGACTTGGGGTCCTTGCTGCTGACATTGAGAGCGACGATGCCATCGTCGACAAGCCGTTTTTGCAGGAGTTCGAAAAACTCGACTGTTGCCATATGGAATGGAATGTCGACCTGACGGGCGTAGGCGTCCACGATGATGATGTCAAATCTCTCTTGAGTCATTTCAACGAAAGCTCGAGCATCCAAAGCCAGAGAAACGATGCGTTCGTCTTGAGGCGGCCCAAAACGTCTCGCCAATTCCAAAACACCCGGGTCAATTTCGACATCGATGACCCGCCCAATCCTGTCGTCCCAGAACGCGCAGAGCATGGATGACATGGTCCCCATGCCACTTCCCAAGACAAGAACATTGAGTTTTCGGTCGGCGGGAAACAACGTCGGTAAGAGAGCAAAATAATCATAATACTTGCCCAAAGTACCGATCTTGCCTTCGCTATCGACGGAATGGAAATCGAGAAGACCTTCGTCGATGCAGAGTTTCGTCTCCATGACGCTAGGATCTTCTACAGCACTCTTCCGCACCAGCCTCAGGTATTGATAGCGGCTTTCTTGCTCGTCTAAGAGTTCTTCTCCGGCCAGAGCTGGCCGCAGAGGACCTTTTGTGGTCGCACTTGTTAGCACCAAGCCGACCAGAACAATGGCAACGCCAGACGCCAATTTTCTACGGTGGCTTTGGTAGAACAGAGTCGCCGCCGGGACAAACAAGGAGCCTGCCGCCACGTAGAGACTTGCTCTTGTGCCAAACGATGGCACCAACCAATAGGTGGGCAAGAACGTCCCGAGAAGGCTGCCCAAAGTGCCCCACATGAAGACACGGCCAGCCGCACGCCCCGCGAGTTGACCACCGCGAACGACCTCTTGGATGATCTGCGGGGTCAGTGTCGCGAGAAGCAATACAGGTGGGCAGAACAAGCAAATCGCTGCAACGAGTGACCCAAACTCCAGATGCGAACGTGCCGCCGATGAATCGGCCAGCGCCTCGGCGGAAGGAAGCAGAAACTCAGCAAACCATGCAAAGACGAGATTGACAAGGAGTGTAAGGACCGCAGCTATGCTCAATGTCCAGGCGATGCGTCTTGCGCCTGATCCTCGTTCAGCCAGTTTGCCGCCCAAGTTGTAACCGAGAGCCATCGCCAAAAGGATGACCCCAATGACGTTGGTCCAAACAAACGTGGATGCGCCGAAATAGGGCTGCATGATGCGTGGAGCCAAGACTTCCAAGAGCATGGTGCCGCCACCGGCGAAGAAAGCGGTGGCGAAGAGGATGCGTCCAGGCAGAACTGGTCCAGTTTCGGACTCGCTCATAGAAATTGCCACAGACTATTTTGTCTTCTGTTTCGAGTTGCCTTTTGTGCCGGTGTCATCCCGGACGGACTTGCTGGTGCCGTCTTTTGCTTCACCGTCTTTCTTCTTGCCTTCTTCTTCGCCCTTCTTGGCGTCGTCTGGTTTCTTTTCTTCTTTCCAATTGAACTCAGGTACTCGAATAAGGGCTGTCATGGTGAGATGAAAATCTGTCTTGGAACGGTTGAACGTCCGGAACATGAAGGCCGGATCGCGTACCGGAACCCGTGCATCCACGATCTTTCCATTGACAAGAACTTGAACCGGCTTGGACAAATCCAAGACCAGGTCGTTGAGGAAGAGTGTCACTTTGAAGAAATGTGAGCCTGTCAGTTCGACAGTGTTCTTTTCCCGATCAAACTTGGCGACGCAATCAACAATTTCTCCGGCGGCAATGTCGTCCGCCGTGATTTTGATGAGACCATGACTCTTGAAGACACTGGTGTTGGTGGTAATTCGCACGGTCTTTGGATAAGGGTTTAGGACGTGTTTGCCGATGAACTCGGCGACCTTAGGGTTGGCATCCATGAGTGGATCAGTCGCTTGGTAGGCGTACATCCTCAAAGGAAGTTTTTTGCCGCCGAGTTTAGGCACAACCTCTACCTGCAAGGAATCGTACTTCGTTTCTCCGTTTGAAGCAGCCTTGACAAGATCAATAAACTCCTTGCCGGATCCCTTGCTGAAAGGCCCACCTTCGCGCATGAGAAACAAAGATGGCGTGTGCTGAAGACCCGTCATGAGCCTTGGCTCGCGGAGTTTCCCATGGCGTGAGATCACACCGGCGAACTTGCCACTCGAGACGGCGGCAAGAGTTACTGCCGCATCAGCTCCTTCGCCGACGCCTTCGATGAAAATACGGGTCGGGTCACAGTTGTAACTCTTGCGGATCTCATAGAGAGGCATGAGAATACTGAGAAGATGATAGTTGTTAAACCACTTGAGCCGTTTGGAGCTGGTCATGATACGGCGGCTCTTCTTACCAACCTTGATCTTCATCTTTCGCTTAGGAAGCTTCGCGGGCAAGTGTGGCGCGATAATGATGAACTTCTCGCATAGCGCCTTGTATTCCTTGTTTTGCCACAACTTCCTGATGTAGCCGACACCAAGGTTCTTCGCCCCCTTGTCGTGCAAACACAATAGAACTGGCCAAGACTTATTCGGGTCATAGTCCTTGGGCACGTAAAAGCTGTATTCGTAGGCGTAGTGCTCGCCGTTTCTAAACAGCCGAAACAACTCAGTCTTTATTCGCCCCGTCGCGTAGACTTTTCGTTTGGCGAATGAGGCTTGGTTGTAGCGTCCGAACATGTCCGCCCAGGCCTTGACATCGGCAACAGGAGAGGAGACTTTCTTCTCTTCAGAATAGTCTTCCAATGCCTTTACGAGCGCGCTGAGTTTGAGCTTACTCTCGCCAGAATTCTTGGCGTCCAGATACTCTCCCAACATCGGTTCGAATTTAGCGATGTCTTCTTTCGAGAGTTTTGCAACCTCGGGAGCAGGTACATTGGCTGCTTTCTTGTCCTCGGCGTTGGCCTCTTGGGCTTTGCTTGGGACAGTTGCAGAGGCGATAAGAACAAGCACAAAGACGATTGGCAACAAACACTTCATATGTATGAATCTCCGCTTCCCGACTTAAAGGGAAGACTGATCTTAGTCTTAGAGGACCGTCGCTACAATTTCTGTCACATTGTTAGGAAAGTTCGAGACCCTTCCGCGGCACGGCTCGGTCCCTGTCCATTGATACGCCAGATCCATCGCCAGGCGAGTTCAAAAAAACAGTCGTCGTTTCCTTTACCCCTCAGACGACGTTTTACCGCCTTGGGGTACGCCGATTCTCGCACTTTTGATCAATCTGAGGTAGTAGCGAGGACGCCAGTTCTTGTCACTATTTTCAGAATCTCTATCTCCCCGGCCCTTGATCGCTCCTCTGAACTCGATTTCGGCCTTGTCAAGGCTACCATCCTGAAAATACATGACCCCGAGATTCTCACGAGCATTAGAATTAAAACTGAAGACCGCCATCGCCTTCTTGAAGGCTTGAATCGCCTCTTTTCGACTCCCACGCCCCTTGAGGCACAATCCAAGGTCATTCCAATAGTCCGAAAGTCGGAATCCCTCGACGGACTCCGCATCGCAGACAGCCTGCAGCATCGCCACGGCTTCATCAAGTTTCCCAGTCTCCTTCAACAAAATGGCGTGATCTCGGCGGATTTGGGGATTCTCGCCATCCATGTCCAAGAGTAGCTGGTGCAAGGTTAGGGCATGGGCAAAATCCTTGCGTTCGACATAGTACAAGACGAGGGTCGCCACGCCGTCCCTGACCTCCTTCGCCGCCGGTTGTTGGCTGGCAACGTCACGAATGACTGCTTCAGCTTCCCTCAGTTTTCTCTCTAAGGTGAGAACACGCGCCAAATGGACCTTGGGGACCCAGGCGTTGGGGGCTGCATTCAAGTACTGCCGAAAGTGCTTCTCTGCCGCCTCATTCAAACCCTCCAACGCTTCTTTGTAGCCAAGATAGTAGATTGCATAACTTTCGTCTGGTTGCTTGGCGATCAAGTCCTTGAGGATGGCAAGATGCAATTGGGGCTTACGAAGATCCGCGCAGGCCCGAGCCAACATATCGTAGGCTTGGGTCCTTTCGGAATAGCCGTGATTCTCAATCAACTCGACAAAAAGAGTCTTAGCTTCGGCGTCGCGGCCCAGCCTGATAACCGCGTCGAATTCCCGAAGTCTGTCAATGCTTTCGGGATGTTTCCTTGCCATCTCGAGAAACTCGGCAAAACGTCCCGAGCGATAGAGAGCGCCCAAGACGTGAGCGGCCACGGCCTTGTTGTCCGGACGCAAGGCCTGAGCTTTCTTGAGTTCGTTGAGAGCTTGATCAAAATCAAGGAGATACATGAGGGCCCTCCCAGCAGCGAATCGTGCGGCAAAGGGATCTTTTGCCAGGGCCGCAGCCTCTCTGTAGAAAATGACCGCGTCTCGCAGATCAGCGGTCGCAAATGTCTTGCCAGCTTCCATGCCATCCAACGCGCGTCGATTGAGAATGCGGCCGATCCAGTAAGGAGCTGAAGAATTCGTCTTGTCCTTGGTGATGACTTCTTGGAATAGAGATTGGGACCGCCTGCTCTCTTTCAGACCGTAGAGGCTCTTCCCCAAACCCAGCAATAAGGGCACCTCGCGCCCTTTTTTGGCAATGAGCTCTTCAAAGGCGTTCACAGCGGGTTGATATCGTCCTTCGTCATAGAGCTTTTGGGCGCTGGCCTCAGTCGTTTGTGCGTCCGCACGTCCTACGAAGAAGCAACAGATAGCAATCAGCACGAGTCTTTTCATTGGGCGCCCTCAGAAGTGACTTTGTGGGACATGGATCCCAGGCTTTCAATTGATGTTTCTACGAGATCGCCTGGACTCACCGTGGTCACCCCTTTGGGTGTTCCAAGGGCGACGAAATCTCCCGCACGCAAGGGTACTTTCGACGACAGCCAGGCGATGAGCTCAGAAGGGCTCTGTCCCATCCCCTCGAAATTTCCCTCTTGAACAATCTGGCCATTGATCCGGCAACAAAAACCAAGGGATCTGGGATCTGGCATAATCGGCATCGGCAAGAAGAATGAACCGAGGGGAAAACAACGAGGCAGGTTCTTCGCCAAGTGCCACGGTGCCCCAGAAGCTTTGGCCCGGCCTTGCTCGCTCCGCCAAGTGAAGTCGTTGAGCATGATCCAGCCCGCGATTGCTTCCTGGGCACGCTTCGGATCGACGTCGTGCAAATCGGCGTTGATCAGCGCCCCCAATTCGATTTCATTGTCAAACCTCTCGCCAGTCGGACTGGGGATGACCAAGGCGTCGCCAGCACCAACGATGTTCTCGGATAGCTTGAGGAACACCAGGGGTTCCTTCACTGGTACGTTTCCCATCTCCTTGGCATGAGCGGGAAAAGTCCGGCCGAGTGCCACGATCTTGCCGGGGTGGACGAGGGCGGGAAGAGTCCTATTGTTCACAGCCGCGAAGGGCCCTAACTCACACCATTCCTGCAGATTGCCAGCGACCTGGCACAGAAGATCTGGGGACGACAACCAGCCAGCCAGAGCTTCCAAGCCACAATGGCCCCGGGCGAAAGCGATGCCGTCGAAACTCCCAGCCTGCGGAAGTGGCACTTTGTAGGCCATTTCATGGACACACACACAAAGCCCAACTGTGCCGTCACTTTGACGTAGCCTGAACCATGCCATCGCCGGGGTTTCGTTACCAAAGAGTGACATTAAATTTGCGAACTCCTCAAGAAGCAAGAGGGAATGATAGCCCAATTCGAGCCGCTCTGGGGCTTCAGGTCCTTCCAAAAGCCGACCACGAGGCTGCTATCCTCACCCGGGTTTACAATCTCAAATGCAATCACCGTGCCGTCCCTTCGGACACTTTGTCTTCGCCAACTTGAATGCTATACTTACCCTTGTGCAGATCCTAAATCTCGATCTGCAAAGACTTTATCTTTAGTCCCAAAGAATCGATCAAGGGTCCATGAAGAAGATAGCCCTATTCGGATCCACCGGCTCCATTGGCCAAAGCACCTTAGACATTGTCAGGGCTCATTCCAGTCGGTTTCAGATCAAGATTCTGGCTGCCGGCCGACAGGTCGAAGAGCTGGCTCGGCAAGCCCTGGAGTTCCGACCACAAATTCTGGTAATCGGGGTCGAAGAAGCCGAAGGGAAGTTGAAAGAGATCCTGGGGACACGTGCGGCTGATTTCGAAATCCTCGCCGGGCCCTCTGGCCTCAAGGAAGCAGCCGGACGCCCAGACCTCGATGTCGTGGTCCACGGCATCACCGGCGCCCAAGGACTGCCGGTCAGCTTGGGGGCTTTGGAGGCCGGACATCGCCTGGGCTTGGCAAACAAAGAATCCATGGTCATGGCAGGTCCCCTCCTCAACGCCTTGGCTGATGAAAAACACGCCGAGATCATTCCCATTGATAGTGAACACTGCGCGCTCTTTCAGTGTTTGCTTTCGGGCAAGCATCAAGACTTGGACAAACTGATCCTCACAGCTTCCGGCGGACCATTTCGAGAATTGCCCAAGAGTGAGTTTCATGCGGTCACATTAGAGCGGGCGCTCAAGCATCCCACCTGGGATATGGGCCCCAAAATCACCATCGACTCCGCAACCATGTTCAACAAAGCTCTTGAGATCGTCGAGGCTCGCTGGCTCTTTGACGTTCCGCGCGAAAAAATTGAAGTCGTGGTCCACCCCCAGTCGATCGTTCACTCGATGGTTCTGTGGAATGACGGTTCAGTCATTTCGCAAATGGGCGCACCCAGCATGCGTATTCCAATCCAATACGCCATGACATTCCCCGACCGCCTCGCCGGCACAATCGAGACCTATTCTCCCGAGATTTTCAATAATCTGAATTTCTATGCGCCAGACACAGATAAGTTTACGTCCTTAACACTTGGTTTCATGGCAGCGGAACGTGGCGGTACTTACGGTGCCGTTCTGAATGCAGCCAACGAAGAGGCCGTGTCGCGCTTCATGAAGGGCAACATTGGTTTCCAAGATATCTTTGATCGTGTCGGCCAAGTGATGGAGCGACACGCACCCAACAATGATCCCAACCTCAACGAAATTCTTGAGGCGGACGCCTGGGCCAGAGAGGAGATTGCTCGTTGTTAGCAATTGTACAAGGTGGTGTCGTCGTTCTTGCGATCGGCATATTGATTTTCGTCCATGAACTCGGTCATTTCCTAGTGGCGAAGAAGGTCGGCATACGAGTCGACGCCTTTTCTTTGGGCTTCGGCCCAACAATCTGGGGCTTCACCCGGGGCGAGACAACTTACAAGTTGAGCCTCATCCCCTTAGGTGGCTACGTCAAAATGGCGGGCGAGTTCAAGGAGGAAGGCGACGTCAATACCGGAGAAGAGTTCTTCTCTAAGACCGTGACGCAAAGAGCCTGGGTGGTTTCGGCTGGTGTTATCATGAACATCATCTTCGCCATTATCGCTTTCCCTCTCGCATTCAGCATCGGTGTGCCCTTCGATGCGCCAGTTGTTGGCTTCGTGGCACCAGGCGGTGCTGCTTGGAGAGCTGGCGTCCTGCCAGGTGACCGCATCGCTAAAATCGATGAGAGCGATGTTATTTCCTTCGCTGACATTCGCACGTCTTGCGCATTCAATGATGTCGCTCAGAACTTCCACATCGTGCGTGATGGCAAGGAGATCGAGCTTACTGTCAAACCCGACTATGACGAAGATCGCGGTCTGCACGTAGTCGGATTGGGCGGTACCACTCTCTACACGTTTGGTGACGACGCTAAGAAGTTGCCCAAGGGCATCAAGCCGGGCATGGAGTTACTCGCCATTGATGGCATCCCTGTCTCAAGCGGGCTAGATTTCGAAGCCGATTTCTATCGCGAAGGCGAAGTCATCACACTGTCCGTTCGCGAAGGTAAGAACGGCTCCCCCATTGATGTCAAGATTCCAGCCCACTTTGAGAAAGCCAATGGCGATGCCAAGAGTATTGGGGTCATCATCCAGAGAACGCAGGTCAAGCACATTCGCAAGGCCCTGCCTGGAGAAGAAGAGTCGATAGCGCAGAAGCTCGGCATCAAGGGTGGCGATATCATCACTCAAATCAACGGCTCAATCTTGGGCGAATCCGGCAGTTTCGGCAGGATCGCTTTCAGCTTGGCCGGTCAAAAGACTCTGAGGATTCACGTCAAGAGAGATGGTAAAGACGTGCTCCTTGAGACAAATAGTTGGAATGGCAATCCTTTGTCACTCATCAACTCTCTTCAACTCACTTATGCCGATGAAATCAGCCTTCGGATCACCAAGGACAGTGCCGCCGAAAAAGCTGGACTGAAAGACGGAGACGTCTTGTTGGCATACGCTGGCAAGAAACTCGGCGAAGGGATCGAAGGGTGGAAGAAATTCCAGGAGGCCGTTAAGGAGGCCGATGGCGAAAGAGAGACCATTGTCGTCCGCCGAGGAGATGAAGAACTCACCTTCGGTGTCAAGTCCGCGCCAACAATGGTCAATGTGCTGGGTCAAATCATCAATGCCAGGCCCCTCCAAGAACGAGTACAACTAGCATTCCCCGAATCTGTCACTGTGGGTTTCGACCAAGCTGTCAGTCAATTCAAGTCGATCATCTTGACCCTCAAGTCTCTGTTCTCGGGCAAGGTCGCGGCCAAGAACCTTGGCGGTATCATCACAATTGCCGTAGTGAGCTATACCTTTGTTGAGCAAGGTCTTGGCAAGATCCTCTTCTTCATGGCGATCCTCAGTTTGAACTTAGCGGTCTTGAACATACTGCCGATTCCAGTTTTGGATGGCGGCCACCTCATGTTCCTGGCGCTTGAGAAGATCAAAGGCGGCCCCCTAAGTGAACGCCTTATGGGTTATGCCAACGTCGTCGGCTTGGTCTTCATTCTCGGGCTCATGGTGTTTGTAACATTCAATGACATCCAGCGTTTCTTCTTTCCCGGATGATCCGCGCCTTCCTTCAGTTGATCCGCTTGCCCAATGGTTTCACGGCGGCGTCTAACGTCGTCGTGGGCAGTGCCATGGCTCAGTCCATGGGCACGACCCAGGTTCCATGGAACAAGTTAGGGGTCGCGTCTTTGGGTGCTTTCTTCCTTTACGGTTTCGGCATGGCTTTGAATGACATTGCCGACTACGAAAAGGACCAGTCCGTTCACCCGGAACGCCCGCTGCCCTCGGGGCGCATTTCCACGAAGGCAGCGAAGAACCTTGCGGTGTGTCTCTTGCTCGCAGGCATGAGTTGTCTGTGGCTTGCCGATCCAGTACTCCTCTTGGTCGGCCTCGCTCTTGTTTTCGCCATTGTTCTCTATGACGTCGTCCTGAAACCGACACCCGTCGCCGCCAGTGCAGCTATGGGTATGTGTCGCTTCTCCTGTGTGTTCGTTGGCATTTTCTTAGCCGGTTCTATAAACGGGGAATGGGAGGTCATCCGGACATGGCAATCCTTGCAACTCCCCTTGGTCTACCTGCTGCTCATCACTGTCGTGACGGCAATTTCATGTTTCGAAGAAGCGCCACGCAACACGTTCCCGGCTCGACCATTCGCCATCATCTTGGGTTTCCTCTATTTCACGCCCTTGCAAGCACAGGGCGAGGGTAGAGTTCTCGCTTGGGGTGCTTCGGCACTTCTGGCGGCCATGGTGTTGGCACCTTGTTTTGACGATAGCCCCAAGGCAGGACTCATGGTCCGCAACGCCATCTTTACTCTCCCCCTCTTTGATGCGCTTTGGTGTTTCTCTGCGGGCCAAGGAACATTCGCCCTCTTGTCAGTGGGCTGCTACGTGATGCTTCGAGGAACGGCCTGGGGATTGAATCAAGTTTCTTCTTAGTCTTGATCTCGTTTGCTAGCAGTGAAAGCGCTCGATGTCGGGGAACATCATAAAATCGTGCAAACCAGCGTAGTCGAGTTCGATTTCGATGGGACCTGCGGCCGGACCGGGAAACTCGTTCACCCGACGAATGAGCAGCCAAAGCCGTGGCCTTAGAAGCGCAACAAATTCGGCAACGACACCGTCTTCTTCTCGTGCTGCCGCCTGTTCAAGACGTTCACAGGATTCTGAGAGTTCCGTCAAGATCGCTTTGACGGTTTCGACGATAGGCGCTGGCTGTGCCGCTTCCACATTGAGAGCGCATTCTTCGGCACTCAGTACGCGATCGAGGGCGTCCAGCATATCGTCTATGCTGGATGCATCCATCGGTTCCGCCGGAACTTCGTTCTGGACGCTGCGACGTTGACGCGCGTATTCTTTAAATGGATCTTTGGGTTCTGACATGGCAAAATATCAAACACTCTGAACCGTTCAGGAAAATCGCCTGGACGATCTGACGCATCTCCGCCATCGACATTGAGTTCATTTGTCTTTATTGAATCTTCTGCCAATTGACGACAAGACATCATCGGTTCACCGCAACACTGTTTGCGAGAGACGTTTGCGTGGCGCCTTGATCAAGATGAAGATGGGAACAATTCACCAATCCAAGCAATTGCTGCCGCCTGATCGCTAATCTTGCATTCCAGTTGCATGAATCTGAGTCGCTTCAAAATGCGGCCCATGCCCGGTCCCTTGGGGACACCTAACGTCATGAGCTCTTTGCCATCCAAGAGAGGTTTTGGCAACGCTCTGGCATGGATGTCCTGGGAACGCAATGGGCAGAATTCACTGTTTGCCGCCCCTGCCTCGACGCCATGAAAGGCCTGAAGCAAATCAAAGTCATCGCAAGCGGCAACTAGTTTCAGGCGAGCTTGCGAAACACGACACGCAAATAGCAGGCGGTCGCGTTGGGTCACCAAGAAAGAAACACGTTTGATGAGAGAGTTCGAAGCACGCAATCGTTTCAAAACGTGGACTGCTTGAGCAGACCTATTCATCGGTAGCTCAAAACTTAAGTCGGCCAAGAGAATGGCCCAAGCTAGCTCTGGATTGACGGGCCCACTGAGTCGGGAGAGCATCAGCGCCAGCCGTTCTCTTTGGGTCGCAGTGCCAGTCTGCTGCCATGCCAACCTCTCAGGCAAATCCCAGTCAAGAGTCCTTGACACCTCGGGCAAAACGACTTGCATGAGTCCCAATTCGTCCAAAAGTCGGAGGGCGCGACGAGGTGAGCCCTCGGTGAGCATGCGATTCAACTCGCCGAAAATTCGCTCAGCACTCGGTCCAGAGGCGTAGTCCGCCAGATGTTTGATGGAAGCCTCGGTCTTGGCCTCGATCTTGAACCCGAAACGGCAGGCGAAACGAATCGCTCTCAAGATCCGCAGATGATCTTCACTGAAACGAGCGGCGGCGTCGCCAATGGTACGAATCACACCAGCCGCGAGATCAGCACGGCCGCCGACGTAGTCGATGATCTCGTCGTTCTCAGGATCCATGAGCAAACCGTTGATGGTAAAATCCCGCCGTAGAACATCCTCTTTGGCGCTTGAGAACGAAATCTCATCTGGGTGCCGTCCGTCACCATAATTGCCATCAGCGCGAAAGGTCGCGACGTCAAAATTCTGTCCCGACAAGCTGACAATAATGACGCCAAACTGCTTGCCAACTCCAATGGTATTCGAAAAGAGCCTTTCAACCTGATCCGGACGGGCGGATGTGGCGATATCAATATCTTTCGGCGGCAGCCCCAAGAGACGATCACGCACGCAACCACCGGCGAAAAACGCTTCAAAGCCAGCTTTTTTCAAGCGCAAGACAATATCTTTGGCCGGTGTGAAAATGTCACTCATTCGCAGAGGATATCCACATTGCCACAAGTTCAAAAGAACAGAAATTGTGAGCGACGGCCGGATTCCACAGCCAAGTGTAGACATGCCGCAAAACCAAGGTAACTTGTGACTGTTATGTGGAAACATGAACGTCAACTCGGCCATATTTTTCTTGAACTCGCTGTCCTCTTGGTGCTTGCGAGTGGGGCTTATTTGTTCTGGGAAGCATCCCAAGCGAGTAACAGTCTCATCAGAAACGAAAACCAAGCGTGCACCGTGTTGCGCGCAATATCCTTGGCACAAGACGAATTCCACGACGAAAGAACTCGTCTTGGAGCCCCAGGCTTCGGCAGCTTGGGACAACTTATGGGGGTCTCCCAGAGTATCATTGGGCAAGCGGAGATTGGCAACGAACTCAGACGCGCACTCGAGACCGCCGAACATGTGGGAGCGACATTTGCCAATGCCACCTACTGCTTCACTGTCTTCGTGGTCGATCAGGACGGATACGCGCACAATGTCTTGGAGCCAGGACAAGCAACCAATCCTGATTTCTGGATCGCGTACGCGTGGCCGAGAGAGTACGGCGAATCGGCTAGACGAGTTTTCGCCATTGACTCGTTCCACGAGCTGAGATCCTGGGTCAATCAATCAAAAGGACACATCTTCATTTCCGGAATTTCCAAATCGCCACCGGCACACTTAGCACCACCTCCCGAAGGCAAGCACTACC
>JAJRYU010000472.1 GCA_024275615.1 Planctomycetota bacterium | reverse complement strand
GTCCGCGGGGCAGACAAACGAACGATGGCGGTTTCAATCTTGACGGCAAAATCACGGAATTGAAAAAGGCCATATGTGACACGATAATGGTTTTGCATCGCCAGGATGCCCATACCAATGGTGACGGCGGCGGTAGCAATGACACTGGCCCAAGCGGCGCCGGCGACTCCCAGTTGCGGGCAGCCGAAATTGCCAAGAACCAGAGCATAGTTGAACACAATGTTGAGAATGTTCATGCCGACGCCCGCCCAAATGTCAGGGCGAGTGATGCCAATACCGTAGAAGAAACCACGGAATGCCCAGAGTGTACTGACGACAACAAACCCGCCAACTCGGATAGTGAGGTATTTCGATGACAAGGGAATGACACCGGTAACGGCGGCATTTCCGGAGAAGATCAGCTCAACAATATCATCCATGACGGTCAGGCCGATGATCCCAACGAACACACCAACCCCAAGCTGAAGGATGAGGCCGTTGTTGAAAATTTGACCGCAAGCCCGATGGTCACCTTCGCCGAATCGGCGAGCAGTAAGGGACTGGATGCCCATGAATCCGGATGAGAACACCAAGAAGACAATAAGGTAAATGACACCGGATTGGGCCATGGAGGCCAGGGGGCCATTGCCTTCTAGTCGGCCCAAAAACCAAGTATCCGTCAGCCCGATGAAGATCTGCGACATGTTGCCGACCATGAGGGGCATGGCCAAGCTCCAAACACGGCTTGAAAGCTGTGCGTGATTGTCTCTTGCTTTCAGGAGTTTCCTCTGGCAAAAAGGGTGGCCAAGAATCCTTTTTTCTTAGCGGAGGAGGGCTCAAAGTCTGGTGCAGGCACGGAATCGATTACTTGGTTCAAGAGTCCTTCAACACTGGCATCATCTGCTGTTCCCAGATAATTCACCAAGACACGGTGGCAGAAAACTGGATGAACTAGTGCGCGGACATCCGCGTGGGTCGGCTGCGAATCGCCACGTATGAGTGCGAACACTTTGGCACCCAGCACCAAGGCTTGTGCCGCTCGGGGCCCGGCACCAAAGGCGACATACTTCTTGATCGCTTCCGGGGCGTTGGCGTCGTCTGGACGAGTTCGGCGAGTTAACGTCGTCGCATAGGAAGCGATCTCTTTTGGTACTGGCATTTCTCGAACCGTTTTCATCAACGCGATGACTTGATCGCGGGTGAGAACGGGTTCTAAAGATTCATCGTGAGGGCGTGTCGTCATCCGCATGATCTCTGATTCTTCATCACGCGCCGGATAACCGACGGAGATGTTGAAAACGAAGCGATCAAGTTGGGCGGCTGGCAGTGGATAAGTGCCTTCTTGTTCGATGGGGTTTTGGGTCGCTAAGACGAAGAACGGTTCTTCGAGTTGAAAGACGTTGCCGAGCGCACTGACTTGGCGCTCTTCCATGGCTTCCATCAATGCGGCTTGGGTCTTGGGGGGAGTGCGATTGATTTCGTCCGCCAAGACGATGTTGGCGAAAATCGGTCCTTTCAGGAAACGAAAATCTCTCTGTCCTGTGTCTTTGTCTTCGACAATAACTTCCGCACCAGTAATGTCACTGGGCATGAGATCCGGCGTGAATTGAATCCGGCTGAAGTCCATTTCCATGAGCTGCGCGACGGAAGAGATCAGCCTTGTCTTCGCCAGCCCAGGCACGCCGACCAAAAGGCAATGTCCGCCAGAGAAGATTCCTGCAATGAGCAACTTGATGACTTCATCCATGCCGACGATACGCTTGGACAAGCGCCGACGGATTTCGGCGTAACTGTGGGCAAGCGTCGTGGCAGCATCTTGGACGTCGGTCATGTGAATTCTCCTTGGTCGGTATCTTAACCTCTTGCTCACGACCGGCAAACGACTCTAAATGAGTTGTTATTCTGGTTTTCGCTCCATCCTTCCGAAAGATTATTCACGTTCATTACATTTCCATCCGATAGTGATCGTAGAAAGGTAGGCAGAACCAGAAATACCGGAGTTAAGTCATGGTCGCCGTTGGGACAAGCCTCAAGAGTGTAGAGCAGCTCATCATTGATCTCGCTGAAGCTGGCCTCAAGAACCACATCCGGCCGATCTGCCAGGCCAGCTCTGGAATCGCCTGCAGGCTTTTTGATCTTGATGTGGAATGCGAGCGCAAGGGCAATGCCCTACAGATGCTCGAAGCTGCCTACAAGGCGACACCAGTCGCGGATCTGGGCCCTTATGATGCTCGGATCTTCCGCCGAGAAAGAGAGCGCCGCGTCAAACAGCTCAACGCCATGATTGAAGCCCGTTCGAAGCTCCTTTTGCATTACGGTCACGAATTGAT
>JAJRYU010000037.1 GCA_024275615.1 Planctomycetota bacterium | reverse complement strand
GAACAACCGCAACCGAGAGATTTTCCGTGGAATCCGGTGATTCCCGTCATAGACGAAGGTTCTGTCTATGTCACCAACGGTGTTGTTATTCGCGCCCTGGAACTCTATTCCAAGACCCAGAAATGGCAATATCGTGGCTGGGTGAATCACAGCCAGGCTCGGCAAAACCGATCCCTTGTTTTACCACTGATATTGAGCAACAACATCGTTTATGGGTCTTTAGAGACACCTCTTCCCGCAGAGCGAACAATCTGGACTTTCGTTCCACAACAACAGATTCCCCATCGCCAGTTGGTCGCTCTTGATGCCTCGACCGGCAAGGTTATTTGGCAACACTATCGTTGGCGCGGCAAGACTTTCGCGGAGACTGAGTTCGTTTCGAAATTGAACATAAACAGCGAACCTCTGATTGTCGGTGACCGACTCTACGTTGCTGCCTCACGGTTTCACACGAGCTATCATCAGTATTTATGCTGTTTCGATCGTCGAACTGGAGATTTCCTATGGTCGACTTTCATTACCACAGGCCAGATGGAACAGAACATGTTCGGCAACCGAGTCCGGGAGGCCGTCTCTGGACAACTCGTCGAAAAGGACGGGCTGATTTTCCACTCAACCAACATCGGCGTTATTGCCGCTGTTGATTCTCGACTGGGCACCTTGAAGTTTATTGCTACTTACAAACAGATCCCCATACCACGACAAACACGGTTCGACACAAGCATTCATGAACGGGCTCCGGCTTGGAGCAACAACAAACCGATCATCGTTCGAGACGAGGTCTACTTCACCCCTATGGATTGTCAGGAAGTCTTGGCAATGAACCGCCATAGTGGCAAAATCCGCCACACGAAAATTGTTCGCACCAAACAGAATCGCTACCGATATCTTGTCGGGCCGTCCGGACCCTGGATCGTTGCTGTCGGTGCAGGTCTTTGTTTCTACAACACCGAGACGAACAAGAAAATTGTTCCCTCTTATGCTTTTTCCAGTGCCCGCCGTCGGCAAGCATCTCGTTCCGCTGGGATCGTTGCACGCCCCATTATTCAAGACGGGAGGTTGATTGCGCCGGTCAACGCCCGAACTACAGAAAAACTCCTCATCTGGTCGGTCGCTGACCAAAGAGTGATTGACGAAATCACATTCCCAAATGATAGACAAAACGCTCGTTTGGGAAACATTGTTGAAAAGGACGGCATCTACGTTATTGCTGCGACCACCCGAGGTGGCCAAAACACGCAGATCCGTTGCTATTTCGACAAGTCACGGGTGCAGAAGATACTCCAGGCTTCCATCGTGGCTCACCCAAGAGACCCTCAAGCTCATTTTCGAATGGGTGAATTCGCTCTGCAGGGCAAGAAGAAAGACTATAAGAAAGCACTGGAAAGTTTTGAAACTGCTAGAAGGCTGGCTCAAGGAAGTCGGGTTGCTGACCGTATCTGGGCAAACAAGTCCCGCAATGCCCTTTCAAGGCTCTATCTGGAGTTGGCTAAGCAACCGAGTCAGGCTCTAAACAAGACCGGGATAGACAACGTCACATGCTTCAAACGCGCATTCGAGATCGCCATAGCTCCGGCGCAAAAAGTGGACATACTGTTCCGGCTGCTGCGCAAGGCATTCGATATGCGCAACAAGAAGATCTTTAGCGAAACCTATGCCCTCTTGCGGCGAGACTTCCCATCGACTCCCTACGATTACGAAACGATCTTCCGACAAGAACTACCCCAAGCGACGAGGCGGCGCTATCCCCACGCTGGTTTCTTGGCAACTGCCATTGCGGCTGAGTTTGCCGAAAAGACCGGCGATCCTGCCGGCGCAATCGCTTTTCTTCAGGAACTCCTGGTTGCTTGGCCCGAAGACATCATCGGCAACGCCACGTCCTGGGAATACGGTCATGACAAGATCAATGTTCTAATCGAGAAATATGGACGCAAAATCTACGATACTTTTGACCGCCAAGCACTTGCCCTCTTCGAAGACAGCAAGACCAACATTGGAATCAAGTCGCTCAAATTACTCCTTTCGCGCTTTCCGAATGCCAAGATTGTGCCAGACGCCTACAATGAAATCTCTAAGCGCCAATTTAGATCGGGAGACTTCCAATCTGCTGCAGCTGGACTACAAGAGTATTTCGGCAAATTCGGTGTCGTCACCGCGGCTCCGCTCGCCACATTGGCTCGTTCCTTGGAATCCGCGAACTGGCCTGTGAGCGCTTTGCAAGTATGGATGCGACTGGCCAGCCTCCGAGTTCACGAAGTTGAGGACCCGGCGATCTTGGAACTTGCAAAATCTCGTGTCTCAGATTTGCAGAGCTTCGGGCGCGCTGCGCCACCCTCTTTGGAGTCATTCGGGCTCAAGGCCAATTTGGCTTGGAAGAAGGGGGCAAAAACAGGCTCCAGTGATTGGAAACTTGTTCCAGCTCGGGGACAACGACCAAGAACTGCCAATAATCTCATTCTCATGCAATACGATCGACGGCTCATGGGCATCTCTTTGGCTACGGGCAAAAAGCTTTGGAGCATGGATGCCCATGCGAGGCTGCGCAAACATCATGTCCTGTGGTACGACGGGCATCTTCTTGTTCAACTTGACGACGCGGTTGTGTGTTTAGATCCATCGACCGGCGAAGAACTCTGGCGACACGACGCAGGCGAGCTCATAATCGGCGGCATCGCAGCGGGTCAAGGTAAGGCCTACGTCGTTCTCAAATCCCGTGGCTACGGGACGAAATTCAGGCTGCGTTCCCTCAGTATCGTCGACGGTAGGTTGATCACGCAGAAGATTTACGAAGGCATCGCCCAAGGTAATGCCATGCAATGTGGCTCAAGGTGGTTGATGATTCCTCTGGAGAGTCGTCTTGCTTGCCTGCTGATCGATGGTTTCAGTTTGAATGTGACAAAAGCATGGCCCGAGGGAGCCGACTTTGATGACGAATGTCCACCGATTCTAAGCGCCCACGACATGCTCGTCTCTGTCGCCCCTCCGAGGAGGTCGACCGCGCGAGAATTGACTGCCAGAGACCCGCGAAATGGGCAAGTCAAGTGGCGCCGCCGAATCGGAGATACACGGATACGATTCTACAACAGCACGGCTTGGCATACGATTTACAAATTGAGAGGTCCCCGGTCCGGCTCACCGAGCAACCTCATGGTCATTGACAACCGCAATGGGACAGCTCTGGTTAAGAATTCGATTCCAGAATACACTTCTCTTTCGAATCCGCCAGCAAACCTGCCCGTGGTCGCCAAGAACAGCCTCTTTGTCATCAAGAGCAAGATACGTGGTCGCCGCCGCTCCAATAGCCTTGAAGAATTGGACATGAAGACCAACTCCATCAAATGGCGCTCCATGGAG
>JAJRYU010000471.1 GCA_024275615.1 Planctomycetota bacterium | reverse complement strand
CAGATCATCGAGGAAGAAAGCCGTACCGGCATCTACTTCGGCGGCAAGAAGTTCTTCGACCTCCGCCCGCTGGGCAGGACTATCGCCGCACGCACGATCAAGAAACGCGGCACGCGACTTCAGGTCTTGAATTTGTCTTGCGGCGTCAAAGATTCTCTCGCTGGGGCTTCCGGTCGGATTGGTCATCATGAATACTCTCTTCTTTCTAAACGGACATGCGCAAAACAATCGGCAAGAGCATCAAGAATCCAGAAAAAAAGACCTGGAGCCATCATTCAGTGAGAACCGACTTTCGTTTCAATCCGTTCAAAACACAGATCCAGGCACAATGGAGGCGATTCCGTGTTTAGCTCGAAACTACCTCAATCCACGATCTGGCAGTTCAGGGAATCACTCTCCCCGGCCGCTCACTCCACCTATTCGACAAGTTTGAGGACAACTTCCGGCGGCTCTATCGCGTCGTCAGTTGGCACGAAGAAGATTGACGGCCCGGTGACGAGAATCAGCCCTTTGGGCGTCTACACCACCTCATCGAATACTCCGTAGAGTGTTGTCGCTTGTTCAGGGGATGGATGTGAACATGTCCCTGGAAGGACTTCATGACGACATTCTTCCCAGGGTAGAGCAGATTTCCGCATTGTTTCAACCAATTCCGCCGATGGAATACCGCTTCCCCGATTGTCTTCATGCCAAGGACAATTGGAACAAAGCGGACATCACTCTACAAGACCAAGTATCGGGTGTCCAACTCTGCCGATTGCCTTCACGCCCTGATCAGGGGGGGCTGTATCGCGTTCTGGATGTTTGTTGCAGCAACGACTATATCAATGTCAATTTGAATGTGGTTCGCGGCTCGGGAATCACTGGATTTTTGAAGCTGCGATCGGAACCAGGTGGTTGGTTTGGAATTGCGATGAACACAACTCCATCCGCGCCGTTTCCGGTAGTCTGTTTGAGATGGAGAAGACGAGACCTCCCGGGTTCCCGGGAAACACTGATGTAGACATGCCACGCTTTAGGGACCCCGGCGAGCTCACAGTTTCCACGACCTCAAGAAAACTGCGATGGTGCCTTCCGAAACGCACATAACGTCGGCACTCGCACTGGCGTATTTCGGGGCTAAGTCACGCGGCCTATCTACTACCTGTGAACGCTTCACACTCTGGATCACTCCACAACGCGCATCACTCGGTTCCAGCTGGTGGCCGACCTTGGCTGGATGGGATTGGTGACCCACAGGGTTTCAAACAAGGTTGCATAGATTATGTCATGTCATCTAATCCTCCTTGACCGAGCTTGGCCCGGCGCACGTGCAACAGCGCCACCACCGTGCGGCAACCGCTCTTTCCCGGAACACGCACA
Source organism: Planctomycetota bacterium (assembly GCA_024275615.1). Classification (GTDB taxonomy): domain Bacteria; phylum Planctomycetota; family DRQF01; genus S139-23. The sequence goes on along the minus strand of JAJRYU010000471.1, from coordinate 3,183 downwards.
TGAGACAACGCCAACATTCTCCAGTATGCATTCTCCGGTATGCATTCGTCGGTCATGTGTGAATCGGCTTCTGGCACCTATCATAATATTGGGACAGGAACTGGTAGATTGAAACAAACGCAGCGAGCGCAACGATTGTGGTTGACAGATTCATCATCAGGAGCCACATCGAATCATCTAGCGAACTGCCTCCGGGCTTCGTGGTCATGCGACGGACCAGTTCGAGTTGCAAGACCATGTACACGGCCCAACAAGACAGCACGAATTTGGGTTTCACTATCCCTTTGAACGAGTCTCCGATTTTTCCGAATCCGGCTCTCCGACACAGATTGATCACGAGCAAGAAAACAACTGCCAACTCAAGGAAGATACTCAAGATCGCCCAAGGAAAAATCTCGTCAAGCCTAGTGGTCGAGTCGAACGCGAATCGCATTCCGAAGTACGTGACTGCCAAAAGCAACCCAGCTCCCAGAAGCGATCGTGACCCTGCTTCTGCTATTCGATCTTTCGTCAAGCTCCACAGCGATGCAGGTAACGCGAGGTGCGCCAGGATTCCGAGCGTCGCGAAAACCTCTACTATCGACCGCCAGGAATCGCCCATCACAAGATTCATGAAGGTCATGAACCGAAATGCCCCGAGCCACCCAAAGTAGCCGCAGAGACCAATGCACTCTCTTCTCTTCATTTCGCAGTCTCCTTGTCAAATTGCCCTGAATCAATTCCCCATCGAGTCATTGGTCTCGACTGTGACCGTCAACTCTTTCTGAACCCTGTTCTCCAAGAAATGCTTTGATTGAGTGTTCTTCGATCGTCTGCGCACTGCCGCACCCTGTTCTTACCCCGAGTTGGTGTCCACCAACTCGGGGTAAGAACAGACATCGCATTCTATGTGACGCGATTTTAGATCAAGCTTTCGGAATCTGAATGCCGTCTTCCACTCCGCGTCAGTGACTCCTTTATCAGTATAGGTGAATCCCAGCTTGATCTTGTCAAGAATAGCTTGCGCCTCTTGAAGTTTCTTCTCCTGAGCTTTCGACTTCAACAGCTTCATGGCGAGTTCACGCTGGACACGATGTACTTGGTGATCGACACGAACTTTGCTTGTCCTCGCTGCGCCCGGTCGGGTCCATTTCGATCTCTAATACGCCGCGAAAATACGGCTCAATTGTATCAAGTCCCACAATCTCCGCTCCCACCGGAGACCTTCATAGGCTATAATCTCTTGGGACAAAAGCAGTAGATGAGAAAAAGGCAACATGCAGGACGACTTTGACAGCATCCCGGACGATGACCAGACCAAGAGGGTTGGGAACACGGAACGAGCTGATGCACCTCGTATGACGAAGAGCCAGGGAATTGCTGGACGCAAGATTGCACACTTCACGCTTATCAAAGAGCTTGGGCACGGTGGACAAGGGTATGTCTATCTTGCGAAGGATGAGAATATCCAGCGCCAGGTAGCACTAAAGATCCTACTCGAAGGCGCTAGATTATCAGAATCGGCACGCCTTCGTTTTCATCGGGAAGCCGAGGCAGCTGGCAAACTTGATCACCCAGGGATCGCTCGCGTCTTTGAAGTAGGCGAGCACAAAGGTCTCGACTACATTGCCTTTGAGTTTGTGCGAGGACGGACACTTGCAACTCCGATCGCCGAGAGTGCTGCTATGAATCTTGTCGCTGAGGGATGCACTGAATTCCATATCGACTTTGACTAGCAGGATGACACTTCGACCGATGGAGCCATCACCGACGAAAAGTCACCATCTTCGACGAGTGCAAACCGTTCCTCGATTGCCGACACCGTCCGTTTCATTGAGAGCGCAGCGAGAGCGCTTCACGCCGCCCACGAAGCCGGGCTTGTACACCGGGACATCAAACCTGCCAATCTGATGGTTCGTGACGATGGATCTGCCTGTGTCTTGGATTTTGGCCTCGCCAAAGATACCGAGTCTCAAAGTAAAACTCTTACGAATACTGGCGTTGCTCCAGGTACGCCAGCCTACATGTCACCAGAACAAGTTCGGGGCGATGGTTCGGCCTCAGATCGGCGCACGGACATTTATTCTCTTGGTGTCACCCTCTTTGAAGCCAGCACACTTCGGCGGCCCTTTCGTGGAAGCAACCGTCATGACCTCAGCCGTTCGATTTTGGAAGACGAGCCATCATCCCCCGGAAAGATAAACCCGCACATTGGCAAGGATCTCGCTGCGATCATTCTGACAGCCATCGACAAGGACCCGAATACACGATACTCAACAGCAGAGGAATTTGCCGACGATCTTCGGCGACTACGTCGACGGGAGCCGGTCAAAGCAAGACCTGCTGGAGTCTGGGTCAAGACTCTGAGGTGGATTCAACGCAACCCCAGAGTCTCCGCAACCGGCTCCACCGCCATGTTGTTGCTCGTGGCACTGGTCGCGGTCTTCTACATCAAAGGTGAGGAGGCGAAAACCGCTCGTGATTTGGCTCAAGAGGAAACGAAGCAGAAATCGGCTGCCCTTGACAGGGAGAGCAAGGCCCTTGCTGCCGAGAAGAAGGAGCGAGAAAAGAAGGAGTCAGCCCTCGCTGACTACGAACGCCTTGCTGATGTAAAGCGGCTTGAGAAAGCCAACACGGAATCAGATCTGCTCTATCCACCGTCACCCCAGTTGGTTGACAAGCTCATTGCCTGGCAAGAGAAGCACGGCTCATTGGCTGGGAAACTGGAGGGCCACCGTGAGTTCCTTAAGAAGCTTCGTGCTCAAGCCTTGCCCTATAGGGATATAGACCGTTCTCGTGACTTTCAAAAGGAAATTGCGAACAAGAACAAGGCAGAGGAGAGTCTCGTTCAACTGGCGAAAAACATGAACTCCGCCAAAGACAAAACGGCAAGAGAGAAACTGGCAAGCCAGAAAAGGAGCCTCACGGAGCAGATTGAGAAACTGACAAAGGTGATAGCCGGGCGCAGAAGCTGGGACTTCGGCGACAAACTGGCGTTGTCTTTGCAACAGGACATCATGGCTCAACTTATCGAAGATTTGAGCGTCTTTGCGGAAGGCAAACAGGGTGCCGTCACCAGCGTCGCTGAACGTCTCGTTCAATCGCAAGAGATCGCCTCCAAGAGCATCGAAGGGCACATCGATGCCTGGGCTCGATGTCGGGAGCGCATCAAGAAGAGCAAAGATTACAAAGATCTCGATCTTG
>JAJRYU010000470.1 GCA_024275615.1 Planctomycetota bacterium | reverse complement strand
CGTTGGCCCAGTAACACCACGGCGTCTTCCACCAACTGAGAATTCTTCGCGAAACCGTCGGCGACTTTCTTCATGGCCGCAGATCGTTTCTTGGCGTCTTCTTCGCCGGCAGCCGATTCCATCTTCGTCTTTAGATCGGGCTCCGTGGCCAAGGACGCAAAAACGCTCGCGCCTGGCGCTTCTTCCCCACCACCTGCCTTGACGACTTCGCGGGCCGAGCTCAAAACTGCTCGTTTCGAGGCGCTCCAACTCTCAAAGGTCTTGGTGAGTCGGCCATGATTGCCGCTGGTAAACGCCAGTTCCAAGGCGCCGATCATTTCTTTCTCGCCAGCCAGAGTTTTCTTCAAGTTTGCCAAGTGCTCACGAATCTTGTCTTTCAAACTCGCATCAAGGACGAAATTCTCTTCGAAGTTAAGGTCCTTCTCGTGGCGTGTCATCCAAGAGGGGCCGTAGGCAAACAGGAAGATGCCTATGATACCTGTAACAATGACAACGGCAGTCAAGACGTTGAGCAAGATTCCCATGGGATGGGTCATGGCGAAACCGCCGTGCAGCCAGACCAAAACACCTGATGCCAAGCCATAGTAAATGTGCGCATGAAGCCATTTGGTCATACGTCCATATTTTTCCGGAGGTTTGACCTCAATGACGTAGGTCGCCTCACCAGCGGCCGTATCGCCAGAGCGCAAGGTCACGGCAATGACCTTGCTGACCCCTTCGTCAACCACAACTCGCTGTGCTGCCTTGTCGGCCTCTGCCATAGAACTGAAGTCGCCCCGCACGATACGACGGCGTACTTCATTGAGGCCAGCATCAGCTGCTTCCAAAGAAGAAACCGGCACCTTGAGTTTGAGCTCAGGGGAGTATTTCATCTTGTGCATGTACTTCCGCGCACAATAGAGCATCGCCACCAACATCAAGGCTGCCGCGATCCAACCGCTCCAGAGAACATAGTTGGCGTCGGAACCTTCTCTTGTGCCAGCGACAGCACCAATGGCAAAAAGCCACGCTGTGCAACCGACGCAGATCACAAGAGCGATGACGCCATGAATAGATTTGAAAAGGCTCAGATTCATTTCGTCAAGATCCCCGGAAAGCCCTGCAATTGTCCACCCAACTCTCGGCGAATGGCGTCGCCATTGCGCGTTCTTGAATAAGGCTGTCCTTTGATGTCCACCAGGGAGCCACCCTTAATGGCAAAATTCACATCTGACTGGTTGAGCGTCTCAAAGCTGTTCCAATGGCAAGCATAACAGTACTTTGGCGTTTGCTGACCGGATCGCTCATGCATGCCGTGGAAGTCCTTGGGACGTTCGTAGGTTGTCTTCGAAAGGACTAAGTTCAGAGTGCCTGGCAGCGAATCTTCTTGGGTAGATTCTGGGCGATGGCATTCGGAGCATCTCGTCTTGGACGGCAAAGGATGAAACTGAGAACCGTTGATTGCCGTGATGTCGACACGGTTTGTCATGAGGGTCGAATCAAGGGCAGGAATGCCCGGTTCATGGACCTCGTGGCAGGCCACACAGCCGTTGACATAAGCTTGATCCTTGTTGCCGGTGTCCTTCATGTGCTCTTCTTGGTGGTCGTGGCACTTCGAACAGTCCATGACACCTTTGTCAAAAGCGTACTCGCGGTCACCCTCGGTTTTGGTCTCGGCGACATGGCAGTCAGCGCATTTGAGCGAATCCGCCTTTTCTTGAATATGATCGTTGTGGTTGAAGACAACAGAGTTGGGGACTTTCTTGGTGTAACTTGGAGCTTGCACCAGGTCGACTCCCTTGTGGCACTCACCGCAAGAGTTTTCCGCGTAGGAGAGCATGAGATTGCGGTGCCCGGCGGTCTGCATGAAACTCGGAGCGCCGCCATCAGACATAGGATGGCAACTGAGGCAGTCCTGCGTTTAGGCTCCCGACCCTAGGTGTGACCCGTGGCGAAACTTCTTCTTCTTGATGCGTGAAGGAATCAACTCCGCTTCGGCGATGTGACAAGTCTTGCATTCCTTGCTCTTCTTGGCGCCGGTAATGTGGGGGTGCGCTTGAACACGGATCTCAAAAAGTGCTGGCCTGCTTCGATTCTGGACTCGTTGCGGGCGGCTCGTCTTCATCGCCAAGGCTTCACCGGCAACATGACAACCAACACAGTTGTTTTTCTTATTCAAGTCTGCGTGGTCGTCACTTCTCCAAGCAACGGGTTGCTCATCGCCTTTGCCGCCGATGCCCCGCCATGGCACGCCCTCTTCCTTGTGGCAGTTGGCACATTGCTCAAACTTGTCGAATCCCCGCTTGAGAGGGTAATCGCTGATCTCCCGGCCTTCCTTGTCGCCCAATTCGTGGCAGGCGAAACATCCTTCGTCCCGCAGTTTCTTGTTGTTGGCGAGAGCGCCCTTGCTCACATGGTCAGCATGGAAAAAGGAAAGGTCGGCTCCACTTACATAGGCACGCATCTTGGTGCCAAAAGGCAAACTCTTGCCCGCTTTTGTTTGATGACAATCACCGCAGGATGCGCTGTTGTAGACTTGATCTCCGATATCGGCGCTGGCAGATTCAAGACTGCTGTGGCAGGCAGCGCAGTTCTTTGGGTTCTTCAATTCGCTGCTGGAAAGGTGCTGGGTGTGCTTGAAAACCGCGTCCGGGTTGGCCCGCATCTTGGGATTCTCATTGATCGCAGCCTGAAAGCCCTGGTCATCTTTGGAGCGTGCCGCAGGGGCATTGGCGGCCTTCGGGTCATGACACTTGACACACCAGCCCAATCCCGTTGGCACGTACATCTGGTTGGGCACACCCGGTGGACCCCGTCTTTTCTTGGGAGGTGCGTGGCATTCAGCACAATTGAGTTTCAGATGATCGCCGTGAACAAATGGAGAGCCTTCGGTCCGCATACCCTTGATTGAACCTTCAACCGCAAGGGCCTTGCTGCCATCAGGAAAATCGTAGTGACAAAGGACACATGATTGCTCGGGCTCACGAATGCCGCCTGTTTTGTCATAGTCATGGCAACCGCGACAGTCTCTCTTGACTTCGGTTTTCAACCAAACCTTTGACACGTGCTTGCTGTGGGGAAATGGCTCGTTTTCAAGCTGACTTGCTACCGTCGGCGCCCATGGTTGTTCATTAGACGCATCGCCCCAAACCCACAGAGTCGGCAGGAACAGCATCAGAATACTCGTCGAGACCAAGAGCAATCGTGACATCTATTAACCCCCGAAACTCAAAAGGCCAGGTTTCGCGATCAGCAAGATAACCAGGGCCAGCAAGAGAACGACAATGACAATCAGAAGATTCTTAGCCCCGCCTCCTGCTCCGCCGGCACCACCACCACTACCCCCACTGGCAACAAAAAACTCAGCCTTCTTGAAAGCCTTCAGCCAATCTTCGACGGTGATCAAACCTTTTTGCAGGAGGATTTCCCCGGGATGCCGATTCTCATTCTGTGCGTCGCGAATGGCATCATCCCGTTGTGAGGCAGGCAACCTCCCTTCGGCAATAAGAACCTCCACTGCATTGCGATAGCGTTTTGAATCCGGTGCATTGCCGTCGGCATCGGCAGAAACAACAAAAAGAGCATCAATGGAGCCAAAACGAACATGAGTTTCTGGCAAGAGGTGACGCTTTTGCCCACTCTCGAGTTTTTCGTTTCCGACAAAGGTCCCGTTGGTGCTCAAATCTTCGATGTAAAAACGTTTCTTCTCGAAACGGATGGCGGCGTGAGTACTGGAAACACCTTGGTGTTCAATGACGAGGTTCGCGCTCTCATCCTTGCGCCCGATTACAAATTCAATCTTGTCGATGTCGGCGATCTTGCGGATGGCCTCATTGGCAATGACCAGGCGCGCCCGCGCAGCCTTGAAAGCTGCCAGGAGAGCTAAGTTGGCGGCTGCACCACCGCTCTCGCCCTCGTCGTCTCCGTCCAAAGTAATCATCTGGGCGGCCACGGTCTTGTCAGCCCCGGCCGATTCGCCAACCGCAACCACAACGAGCTTGGTTTCTCCCAGTTGAATCATCGTTCCCACTTGAAGCGGGTGGCTCTCACCTCCTTTGAGGGATGCGCCACCGAGAACGTGGGTGTGGTTGGAACTGCCAAGATCTTCGATGACGAGCTGACCGTCTTTTTCGATCACATGGGCATGACGGCCAGAAATCTTCGAATCCACGATCGTAACCGTGTTTTCGTCAAGACGGCCCAGGCTTAGGCCAACCTTGATTGGCACTTCCTTGGTGGGTTTGCCAGGTTCTGAAATACGAAACGCAAGTTCGGGCATGAGAGTCGAGTCTCCTGAGTGTTCTTTGGTTCTCTAGTGCATACAGCGACGAGCCCCGCTTGTAAAGCCGGAGCCCGTCGTAACTGTCACATTCGAGCGGCCATTTTCTTCCAGCACGGCCCCGACGGTCTAATGCCCCTTGGCTGGCATGTCCGAGTTCGCCTTGCCAGTTGAGGTGGTTGCTGGTCCATTTTTGGGCTTATTCGACACACGATAGACTTGGCCGTTCTTCATGTAGAGACGCTGCATTTCCTCCAGATTCATCGGACGACCGCCGATGCGGCCAAACATCGTGACTTGGTTACCGCTCTCATCCGTCGCTCGGTCGCGATCAAGGGCCTTGGAGATAGTGAGACACTCACCATCGGTCTGGAAATGAGCCAAGAGTTTGGGAATCGGGGGCGGGGAGAATCCATAAGGACTTCTCTTGCCGTCGCCAGCGGAAACCAATTGCACGACACGAAGGCCGTTCTTTCCGTCCGCGAGGTAAGCATAAGTCGAATCATAGGTCATGGCGACTTTGACATCGTTCAGATCGTTGATTTGCCCCCCTGCGTTCCAGATTTGCTGAACTTTGGGTCTTGTCGGCACCTCCAGGTCGAGGATGATCATGCCATCCTTGCCGCCAGCAACGTAGCCGTAGTCCTTGGCAAGATAGATGCTTCGGGCGTCCGGGATATCAAATTGCTGCACCGGGTGGAGTTTTTCCGGGATGGTGATGTCGACGACGCGAATTCCCTCACTGTCGCAAACGAAAGCATATCGGAATTGGATCGCCACAAAACGCGTCTTGACCCCCTTCGGCCAAGGCAGGACCTTCTTGATCTTGGGCGCTCTAGGATCATCGATATCTACAGCCACCAAACCAGCATCACAACAAACATAGACGGTAGACCCAGCCACCGCTAAGTGCTCCGATCCGTTGAGAATGCCATTGGGATTGAATGACACGACCTTCTCGATGAAGTTGTTACTTGGGTTGCCGTCCGTCAAGCAATCAATGTCGATCACAACAAGGCCATCGTAACGATCGCTGACATAGGCGTAGCGGTAAAGCTCATGCATGTTCTGAGCTTGGCCCTTGTAGTCATAAGGAGTCTCTTCGTTTTCAGGGCGATAAACTCGACTCATGCTGATGTTGTTGTTGAATGGCAATGCCATCGAAGTCGCGAACGAAGTGGAAACGTGGGTGTCCTGGCCAAGAGGTGATACCGGAGAGGTCACGATCTTCTCGGAAAAATCCTTGTTGTGGACGTTCGCGACGTCGTAGACCCTAAACCCACCCTTGCCTTGTGCCGTGTAGACATATTCACCACGTAGTTGAATGGACCTCACATCCGTTCCGCCATGGTGCTTGGCGTTATCGAGCTCTCGACCACCGGCCTCAAACTCCTTGTTGTACCGAGGCCAAGCCAACTTGTACAAGTTCGAGCCCTTGACCGCTTGTGGTTCCTCGTATTGGGTCACAGGAACGGCATAGATACCGTCAGGTCCACACCCTAACCAGGCGTTCACTCCCATTAATCCGACTGTGTTGCTGCCGAGAAGATAGGTTGTCGCCAGCCAGGCGTTGTTGTCATTGGCTTCGGAGACATGACAGTCATCGCAGTTACGAGTTTCTGTCGTCCGCACAGTATGAGGAAAATGAGTATTGAACACTTGGCTGGACATGCCATTGGCGGCAACAGTTGGCACTTGCTCATAGAGCTGACGCCGTTGCGAGTCCATCGAAGAAATAAGAACAGCCGAACTACTGCGGACTGGAGCAATGGTG
>JAJRYU010000469.1 GCA_024275615.1 Planctomycetota bacterium | reverse complement strand
TTTGCCGAACACTCTGCCACAGTTTCTTGGTTTCCGTGACGCTCAGCTTTATGGTCGCCGCAACTTCGGGCCAATCTTGGCGAACTCTGAGGATTGTCACCTTGCCAAGTTCCTCGGAATCCCAGTTGCCGTCAGCCGAGATGTCGAAACGAGCGTCCAAGAGGGTGCGTGCTTTGTCCTTGAACAACGTGTCCAATTCCGTCTTGGTCCAAACGTAGTAGCTACCTTCGACACCGCCACTGTCGGCGTCATAGGCACAATAGAGTCCCCCCGAAGGCGAACTGAAGTCGCGAACGATGCAGTTGAGTACATCCTGAGCGATGTCGAAAAAGTAGCGGTCGCCACTGACCAATCCAGCGTCGAGCAAAGCATCTGTAATCAAGGACTGATCGTAGAGCATCTTCTCGAAATGCGGCAACAACCACTGCTTGTCTGTAGAATAGCGGTGGAACCCACCTCCGACTTGATCGTAAATGCCGCCATGAGCCATTTTGCGGAGTGAAAAAAGGGCCATCTTTTGGGCTTCCTTGTCGGAGCCACGCAAGAGTATTTGATGAACAGTTGTGCGAGGAAATTTCGGCGCGATGCCAAATCCGCCATCCACCGAGTCGTGCTTGCCTTTTTCGAATTCGACGACTTTGTTGAGAAGGTCAGCACTCGGTAAGCCTGCTGCCGCCTTCTTGTTTTCTGAATTGCCGATTTGAGCGAAAATCTGGCTTGCATCCGCGATCAAGCTTTCAGGGTTCTCTTTCCACCTCTTGGCGACTTCGGACAAAAGATGCTGGAAATTGGCAGGGGGGAAGTAGGTGCCGCCGAAAAACGCCTTCTTGTCGGCGGTCAGAAACAAGGAAGCTGGCCAGCCACCGCGATTGTTGAGTAGCTGAATCACGCGCATGTAAATGGCGTCCAAGTCTGGACGCTCTTCCCGGTCAAGTTTGATGCAAACGAAATTCGCGTTCATGTAGGCGGCGATTTTTTCGTTTTCAAAACTCTCGTGCGCCATGACGTGACACCAATGGCAAGTGGAATAACCGATCGACAGAAAGACCGGAACACCACGCTTCTTGGCTTCAGCAAATGCTTCTTCGGACCATGGCCACCAATCTACCGGATTGAATTGATGCTGACGTAAATAGGGGCTCTTTTCGTTGGCCAAGCGGTTTGCACGTTTTTGCATTTTTGTTGGTTTGGACGTCGGGTGAGAGTCGGTCTTCTGTCCGCATGTGATCAAGGAGCTGAAAGACAGCACAAGAATGAGCAAAGCTAAGATACGAATCATGAGACATTCCGTTAAGATGATGAAGGCGCGTCGTCGTCAATAGCCGACCCTATACGTTAGAGTAGCCTACAGAGAAGCAAGATGAAAATCATCAGCGATATTGCCTGTGTCGACTATGAGCGGCCAGGTCATCCAGAACGGCCACAGCGTGTCTCAGATACGTTAGGTCGACTGAGGCAAGAAGATGAGCTGGAGCTGACTTTCGTCAAGCCCGGCGCCGTCGACAACGATGCCTTGAGTTTGGTTCATCCTCCGCACTTTGTTGAGAGTCTTGACAGTTCTGCGGATTTCGACGCCGATACTCCTGCTCATGAGGGTATTCTTACCCACGCGCTCAGGAGTGTAGCTGGTGCCATGGACGCCATGGATGCTGCCTTGGCTGGCGAAAGCGCCATGAGCCTACTCAGACCTCCAGGACATCACGCCTGTGCAGAGACTGCCATGGGGTTTTGCTACCTCAATCAAATCGCCATCGCCGCAGTTGCAGCTGAAAGAGACGATCTGAGAGTTGGTGTTTTGGATTTTGACGTTCATCACGGCAATGGCACCGAAGCCATACTCTTGGGGAAGGAAGGGCTCCTCTACGCTTCAGCGCATCAAAACCCTGCCTACCCGGGAACAGGATCTGTCTCCCGTGGCAACTGCAAGAATTATCCGGTGAGGCCAAACGCTCCGCGCCAAGAGTTTTTTGACGCCACGCGGCATGCATTCGATGAAGTCATGTCCTTTGGCCCCGACTTGATCGCTGTCTCCGCAGGTTTCGATGCTTATCGTGGTGATCCTCTGGCGCAGGAGAATCTCGAGGGCGAGGACTACTTCACAATTGGCCGCAGCCTCAGAGACTGTGGAGTTCCGGTCTTTTCTGTATTGGAAGGAGGTTACGCCGAGGAGTTGCCCGAACTTGTCCTCGAATACGTGCGAGGGTTGAGTACTACGAAGTGACTTTAGTGATCTTTTTTCGCAGCCCATCGACGCGGATGGGCTTGGCGATGAAGTCGTCCATGCCAGCTTCCTTGCACCGACGCTCTTCTTCGTCACCAAAGTGAGCGGTCATGGCAATGATGGAAACGTGCTGATCTGCGTTCTCCGAATCTCGGATCTGGCCAGTTGCATCAAAACCATTGAGGACGGGCATCTCGCAATCCATGAGGATGAGATCGTAGTCATTCTTTTCATGAGCTTCGATGGCTTCGACACCGTTTTCGACGCAATCAGCTTCAATGCCGAGCTTCTCTAACATACGAAGCGCGACTTTTTGATTGATGGCGTAGTCTTCAACCAAGAGGACCTTCAAGTTGGCGATATCGTCCGTGCTCATCAGCGTCTCTCTGGGCTCCTCTAACCGTTTCCTAAGTTCTGATCGGGTCCTTTATCCGTAGGTCTTGACCCCATGTGAGAACGGGAATTTATCCAGGCGCTGATTGTTGGAGACTCAAGGTGATAGGGGATCCACCTAATTTTCTAGATGTCGACTTCCTGAGCCTCGACCGAACGCTCCATGACCAGGGTGTAACGAGCACTTGGATCTTTACCCATCATTTCTTGCAAGCACGCGTCCGTCTTTAGTTCGTTGTCCACAACGACTTTCCACAGAACACGTGACTTGGGCGCGAGGCTTGTCAGAGCAAGTTCTTTGGCAGACATTTCTCCCAGTCCCTTGAATCGGGTGATCTCCGGTTTCGCTCGCCCACCAATCTTCTGCAGGACTTTCTCTTTTTCGATGTCGTCCTTCACCCAGAAAATTTCTTTGCCGGCGCGAATCTTGTAGAGAGG
>JAJRYU010000468.1 GCA_024275615.1 Planctomycetota bacterium | reverse complement strand
CGAACAAGATCTGTTCGCCCAAAGCATGCATTCGCGTGCCCGCGAAGTTGGCCACCGTTGTCGTACTTACCCCGTCGTAGTGGCGCATTGACACGACAGCCGAATCTTGCGACACAAAGTATACTCCGTCGCGGCCTACGGTGGCTTGCCCTCTTTGCGAAACTGAAGGAAACCCACCGATCGAAAAGGAGTCTAGCCCGTCATGCCGCCAAAAGCGGCGAGGTGCGCCACCTGCGCCGAAGGCCGATGCTGAGAAGAACAGTTGGTCGTTCCACACCTGAAAGTCGGCTGGGTCACCGCTAGTGCCGCCGTTGGCGAAGGTGTCGACCAACGTTGCAGTCTGCCCATCGAACTGCCATAGTTCTGTGCCGTTGACCCCATCATTGGCTTGGAAATAGATGCTGTCGCGGAAACGTGTTAAATACTGCGGTCCACTCGATCCGTTCGATCGTATATCGGCAGCCAAGGAGATATTTTCGCCGTCGAAGCTCCATAATTCGAGACCAGTGAAGACACTCGTGTCTGGGTCCCGACCCTGCGCCCGAAAGTAAGCCTTACCGGCAAGTGTTACGACACCTGCTGGGTCTAGCCCGGGTGGACCTATATCGGTGATCCTTCTCGCCGACAGACCGCCAGCTAAAGAAGGTGACGTCAATCCAGAGACCACCCCTCTGTGCCAAAATAAGTGAGACAACTACCTCCTGATTTATTACTGTAGAGGGCAGGAGGTAATGGTAGATGAAAAATGCACAGGAAGTGCCTGCAGGAGCCAGTGAAGGGGATCCGGAAGTCCCCGAAAAAGCGAAACGACGCCGACACAAGGCCGAGTATAAATTGCGTATTTTAGAGGAAGTGGACCGCGTGACCGAGCCGGGCCAACTGGGCGAGTTGCTTCGTCGTGAGGGACTGTATTCGTCTCATTTGTCGACTTGGCGTCGACAGCGGGATGAGGGTTCTCTGGCTGGCCTGGAGCCAAAGCGCCGCGGGCGAAAGGCGAAGCGGAAAGATCCTCTGGCGAAAGAAGTCGACAAGTTACGCCGAGAGAATGAGCGTCTTGCCGGGCGTCTTCGGCAGGCAGAGATCATCATTGATGTCCAAAAAAAAGTCTCCGAGATGTTGGGGATTCCGCTGAAGAGCCCAGACGACGAAGGGAGCGAATGATGGCCGCTGCCGAAACATTGGGGAAGGATGTTGGGTTGCAGGGTGCCTGCAAGGCAATGGGGGTATCCCGGGCAACCCTGTATCGGCGTCGCTGTCGCCCTACCAAAGATTGTCAGAGTGACCGCCATTGTTCTCCACGGGCGTTAAGTGCCCAAGAGCGACTAGAAGTGAAAGGCACATTGTATTCGGAGCGGTTTGTCGACCAGTCACCGCGTGAGGTGTACGCGACCCTTTTGGATGAAGGGCAATACCTCTGCAGCGTGCGAACGATGTATCGGTTGCTCAGCGAGGAGAGCGCTTCGAAAGAAAGGAGAAATCAACTGCGGCACCCCAATTACAAGAAGCCGGAGCTGCTGGCGACCGGGCCGAACCAGGTTTGGTCGTGGGATATCACCAAGCTATTGGGACCCAAGAAATGGTTACACTATCACCTCTATGTGATTCTCGACATCTACAGCAGGTATGTGGTGGGATGGATGTTGGCCCATTGTGAATCGGCCAGTTTGGCATCGAGTTTGATTCGACAAACAGTTGAAAAACAAGGTGTTTGTGAAGATCAGCTCACGATTCATAGTGACCGAGGGCCTTCGATGTCATCGCAAACGGTGGCTCAGTTATTGGCAACCCTTGGTGTCGTTAAGTCGCATAGCCGTCCCCACGTTTCCAACGACAATCCGTTTTCCGAGAGTCAGTTCAAAACGATGAAGTACCGTCCAGAATTCCCAAGTCACTTTGGCAGCTATGAAGATGCGCGTAGTTATTGTCGCTCGTTTTTCAATTGGTACAACGACGAGCATTACCACTCGGGAATCGGGCTCTTAACGCCTGTCATGTTGCACTACGGTGGCGCTGAAAAAGTCATCGAGGAGCGCGCCCATGTATTGCAAGATGCTTACGTGGCGCATCCTGAGCGATTCGTACGAGGATGCCCCAAACCGCAAACGTTGCCTGACGCGGTTTGGATCAATCCACCCACAACCACCAGTGAAGTAGATCATGACGACCATTCACCACTTATTGAGATTCAGACACCTTCCGATCCTATTAGGGTAAAAACGGAGCTCGAGGTTTCGCCCCTAACGAGCGCCAAGGCGACTAGCCTACCTGGAGTATCTGGTCAAACCGCTCTGAGTCTCAATTCATCCAGTCATGAAAAAAGGCTCCCAGAGATCGATGACCTCAAGAAGCCTGATGCGCCTTTGACGCACCCTCGACCTGGTTATCCCTTGGCGAGTTGTGTCCCCACAGAGCTCGCTTCCGTTTCACCAGGCGATGTCCAACTTAACGATCCGGTGTTTCATCCACAACCCCCTTTGAACACCCGAGCCATGCCTGAAAAAATCCCGGGGGTTTGGGGGCTGGCCCCCGATGAAGTGCCAAGAGAGGAAACTACAATGAAGGCGCT
>JAJRYU010000467.1 GCA_024275615.1 Planctomycetota bacterium | reverse complement strand
TTCATGAACAAGTGCGACATGGTGGACGACGAAGAACTCCTCGAATTGGTCGAGATGGAACTTCGCGAATTGCTCAACATGTACGAATTCCCTGGTGACGACTTGCCAGTGATTCATGGTTCGGCTCTCAAGGCTCTGGATGCGGCCGTCGCTGACAAGCCAGCTGACGATCCAGCATATAAGTGCATCTTTGAACTCATGGATGCTGTTGATTCTTATGTTCCAACTCCGGAGCGTGACGTTGACAAGCCGTTCCTGATGCCTGTTGAGGACGTGTTTTCGATTGAAGGTCGTGGCACCGTTGCTACTGGTCGTATCGAACGTGGCGTGATCAACATCAACGACAAAGTTGAGATCATCGGCATCAAGGATACAACGGATTCAGTTTGCACCGGCGTCGAGATGTTCAAAAAGACGTTGCCCACCGGCGAAGCTGGCGACAATGTTGGTTTGCTTCTTCGCGGCGTGAAGAAGGAAGACATCGAGCGTGGCCAAGTTATTGCCAAGCCAGGGTCGATTACTCCTCACACGAAGTTTACCGGTGAAGTCTACGTCTTGAGTAAGGATGAAGGTGGTCGTCATACGCCATTCTTCGATGGCTATCGTCCTCAATTTTACTTCCGGACAACGGATGTGACTGGCACTGTGAAGTTGCCAGAAGGTGTTGAGATGGTCATGCCTGGCGACAACGTGAGTGTCGAGGTTACTTTGATTACGCCCATTGCCATGGAGCAGGAACTGCGCTTCGCTATTCGCGAAGGTGGTCGTACTGTTGGTGCTGGTGTTGTCGGTGCCATCATCGAATAAGTCAATGAAATCCGAGTCGTGAGCTGTTCTCACGACTCGGATTCTTGGCTGTCTAATGCGTCGCGGGGTCCTTTTGGGACATCGCGACGATTCCCGTAGGTGGGTTTGAAACCCTGTTCGCCCGAAAGGGGTGTGACGTGGATATCTACAAGAATGGCGAGGGCAAGATGACGCGCCGCGTTGCCTTTTACTCGTTCCTAATTCTGTCGCTTTGGGGTTTCAAGGACCTCTCGAGTACCATTGCCAGATGGGGCTGGGCGCGGAAGACACTGCTTGACATTCCCTTGCCGTACTACGAGCAGGCTTTGACAGTAGGTGTTTTGCTTTGCATCGTTCTGAACGTGGTTTTTGCATTTTTTGCCTTTCGCTATCTGAACGGTGAGAAACCCGCAACTGTCTTGATTGACACAGAAACTGAGTTGAAGAAAGTCTCCTGGCCGACCTGGGAAGACGCGCGTCATTCAACCATCATTGTGTTGATCTTTGTGGCTGTTTGCGCGGCCTATTTGACGGCAGTTGAATATACCCTGGCGAACATTTTTAAGATGATTTTGAGATGAGCGTCTGATGGAGCCGGAGAGCCAACCCATGGAAAAAGAGTGGTACGCCATCCGCGTACAAAGCAACAAGGAAGATCGTGTCCGTAAGACACTCGAGCGTAAGATCGAGACTCATGGATACGAGGAGAGAATCACTTCCGTTGTTGTTCCAGTCAAGAAATTCGAGGAGATCAAGAACGGCAAGAAACGAGTCCGTTCGGAGAAAATCTACCCCGGTTATGTCTTGATTGAGCTCTTCATGGATGAACAAACTTGGCTCTTCATTCGCGAGACACCTGGTGTCGGTGATTTTGTCGGTTCCCATGGCGGTACACACACAAAGCCCTATCCGTTGACTCCGGATGAGGTGGCCAAGATCTTTGGTTCTGATGAGTCAAGTGAAGAAAAGCCAGTCATCAAGATCAACTTTGATATTGGCGAGCAAGTCAAGATCAAAGATGGTCCTTTCGAAGACTTCGACGGTGTCGTCGAAGAGATCTTGCCTGACAAGGGCAGGATTCGCGTCACGGTAAACATCTTCGGCCGGGCAGCTCCGGTCGAATTGGAGTACTGGCAAGCAGAGAAGATCTAATCTTCGCCAGGCAATGATATGGCCACCACGTGGTGGCCTAGAAATGACGGATAAATAATATGGCCAAGGAAATCACCGCGAAAATCAAGTTGCAGTGCCCCGGTGGGCAAGCGACACCGGCTCCACCCGTAGGACCAGCTCTTGGACAGCATGGCGTCAACATCGCCGAGTTTGTCAAGCGCTTTAACGATGCCACCAAGGATCAACCTGGCATGGTTCTACCTGTTGAGATTTCCGTTTTCAGTGACAGAAGTTTTGATTTCATCATCAAGTCGCCACCGGCGGCTGTGTTGTTGAAGAAAGCCGCAGGCGTTCTCAAAGGATCCGGCGAGCCCAATACGGAAAAAGTTGGCACCGTGACCCGGGCCCAACTTAAAGAAATTGCTGAAATCAAAATGGATGGTCTCAACGCATCGAACATGGATGCGGCTATCAACATCATTGCGGGTACCGCCCGTTCCATGGGGCTCGTTGTTAAGGGCTAACCGTGGTGAGTGAATCAAACAGGTCTTAAGAAAGGCCTGTCGGGGAGGGCAGCCTTCCTGGATTGCTGTTGCAGTCCAAATCGTGAATCTTGTGGGAGACCAGTGAGGTGCGGTCTAACCACGGGATGGAACTCAGCACCTCAAGGAGGCTATGCCTATGCCAAAGCGGAGCAAAAGGTACCGCGCGGCCAAGGCCCGAGCCCCTCAGGAGCCCGAGACTCTGGAGACAGCAATCCAGACACTCGCCGGGTTTCCTAAGGCGAAGTTTGACGAAACCGTTGAGCTTTGCGTGCGACTAGGGATCGACCCCAAGAAATCGGACCAAATGGTTCGTGGGGCTATTTCACTACCGCACGGGATCGGCAAAACTCTCCGTGTTATTTGCTTTGCCGAAGGCCCCAAGGCCGGGGAAGCAAAGAACGCGGGGGCCATTGAAGTTGGCTCAGCTGACCTGGCTCAAAAGATCCAGGATGGTTGGATGGACTTCGATGTGGCTGTTGCAACTCCCGACATGATGAGGCACGTTGGCCGACTTGGAAAGGTCCTGGGTCCCCAGGGCAAAATGCCAAGTCCTAAGGCCGGCACCGTCACCATGGACGTGGGTACCGCAGTAAGTGAATTTGTTGCTGGCAAGATCGAATTTCGCGTTGACTCGGGTGGGAATATTCACGCCCCCGTCGGCAAGCGTTCTTTTGATGCTGTCAAGCTTGAAGAAAACATTAAAGCTCTTCTGGATCACCTCGTCCACGTCAGACCGACGGCAGCCAAAGGCCATTACATGGTCAAGGCAACGTTGGCGGCAACGATGAGTCCCGGAGTGCCTATTAAACTGTGAACCCTCTGATGAAAGGACTGAAATCATGAGTAAAGCCATGAAGACCGCCATCATCCAGCAGGTCACAGAGACACTGGATGGGCATGAATCGGTGGTATTTGTCAACCCTGGTCGGATGACAGTACATGAGACCGAACACCTGCGTTCGCGCTTCCGTAGCGAAGGAGTTCAATTCCTCCATTTGAGGAATCGACTTGCTTTCGTCGCATTGGAAAAGGTGGGGATGAGTGGCGTCGAAGCTGTCGTCAGCGGACCTGCTGGCGTCGCATTTGGCGGCGAAGGTGCCATTGCAATCTCAAAGATTGTTGTGGAAGAAGCCAAGACTATTAAGAACCTTGAGGTCCTCGGGGCTTTCATGGATGGCGAAGTCCTCGACAAAGATGGGGTGACCCAATTGTCGAAGATGCCTGGGCGAAAAGAACTGCAAGCCATGGTTTTGCAGGGTTTCTTCGGTCCAGTCAGCGACTTTGCATCATCCATGGATAACTTGCTTTCCGAAGTCCACGGCTTGGTTGATGCCTTGGCAGAAAAGGGTGAGGCTGAGAGTTAGCTCTCGGTCAAACTTGGTAAACAAAAGAGAATGAAATTTGCTTGTGGCGATATGGCCACAAGAGCATAGGGAGACTCAAATGTCTGAATACTCCGAGAAAACCCAGGGCCTCCTGGACACAATTGGTGCAATGAGCGTGATGGAACTTGTCGAGCTGAAAGAAGCCTTCAAGGAAACCTTTAAGGTCGAAGCAGCTGCTCCCGTCATGATGGCGGCCGGCGGCGGTGGTGGTGGCGGCGAAGCTGCTGCAGAAGAGCAGACCGAGTTCGACGTTATCCTCAAGAGTCCAGGTGCGGCCAAGATCGCAGTCATCAAGGCTGTTCGTGCCATTACTGGTCTCGGTCTGAAGGAAGCGAAAGCCCTTGTTGATAGTGCTCCGGCACCTGTCAAGGAAGGTGTTTCCAAGGACGACGCTGACGATGTCGCCAAGCAGCTCACGGAAGCGGGCGCTGACGTCGAAGTCAAGTAGCACCGGGTTGCGACCACGTTGGGGAAAACTCCAGCAATCGCCCTTGAATCTTGAGGCTATTGGGCTTAGGACGATAGGAACCGGAAAATTTGTTGAGGGGTGCGCGACTTGTTCGTGCACCCCCACCGTCCGTCCATAGCTTAGGACGGACGCTACTCCCTTTGCGAACGCAGTTTATGGCGTTCGAGTGGTGCTTTTCAGCGCTGGGTGGGATTGAGAATTCGAGAGTGGCCGCAAGGCATGTGAGCCATTCGAGACTGGCCGCGCAAACGATGACGAACGGTCGATAAAAGGGGCAAGGATGAGCAGGATCAAAACCGCCAGCGAGATCCGTAAGTACGGTGGCAAAGGCGAGATTATTGAGATTCCCAACCTCATTGCGTTGCAGTTGAACGCATATGAGGAGTTTTTGAAACCAAATGTTCCTCCCACTGAAAGAACTGGTGGACTCGAAGCGATCATTAGCGAAGTCTTTCCAATCCAGAGCTACGACAAGACTCTGGCCCTGGAATACTTAGGCTATGAGCTTGGGCGACCGCGCTACACACCAGACGAATGTCGTAGCCTTCGTTTGACCTACA
>JAJRYU010000466.1 GCA_024275615.1 Planctomycetota bacterium | reverse complement strand
TTGTCCCAGTCGTAGCGAAAGAGGTTTGTGTCGACTGTCTTCAATATTTGGGTCATGTCCTTTTGGAAGGAGTCACCCCAATTGTCATATGGCGCGAAGCGCTGATTGGTATTGAAGAAGTTGTACATGATTGTGTCACAAATATTAGTCATGTGACGCGAGAAGCTATGGCTCCGGCTTCCCCAGTATTCCCAACCGTCACCACCGTGAGGGGATGGAGAATAGTCGTAGGACACAGAAGAGAATTCTGCTCCCAATGCCATGGGGACTGCAAACGGGGCGTCCAGTACGGTGTATCCCGCTCCGGCCAAATTAGTGTCGGAATTCGGGTCTGTGTCCGTGCTTGAACAAGCTGGAAGCGTGCACAGGACGAGGGCCAAGACAACCACGGTTGTGGTAAGACGCATACGAAGTTTCTCCATCTTCTATGTCCCAGCGGAATAGGCCGCAGCGGGAATCTCCTTCAGTGGGCGGGGCAACTATAGCAGTGCTGGGAAGATACCGTCAATTGAAATTAAGAAATAACGTTGTAAGGACTTACGACCATCTTAGAATTGCCGCAATCAGCCACAGCAGCCCATTGGGAGCATTGTAGAAAACCATGAATGGCCCGATTCAAGCCCGCGTTTTTAATGGCACCAGGGATCTTTTACCTCAGGAGATGATCCCGCGGCAGCGCATGCTTGGGGTCATGACACGCATTTTCGAGAAATACGGGTTCGCTCCGGTGGAAACACCCGTCATGGAGTTTCTCGACGTCTTGCTCGGAAAATATGGCGAAGAAGGCGACAAGCTGATCTACCCCTTGGCTTATAAAGGTGGTCATATCCTTGGGTTGCGTTACGACCTAACCGTCCCACTGTCCCGCTTGGTCGCCATGCACCGCGATTTGCCCATGCCGTTCAAGCGCTATCAGATACAACCGGTCTACCGCGCGGATCGCCCCCAACCCGCTCAAGGCCGATTCCGCGAGTTCTATCAGTGTGATGTGGATACGGTTGGCAGCGAGTCTCTCATTGCCGACGCTGAGAATGTCGCTGTCTGTTACGAGGTCTATCGCGAACTTGGCCTAGCTTCAGATGACGTCGGTTTGATCATGCGCCTTAACAATCGCAAGGTCTTGCGTGCCATGGTGCGCGCCGCCGGATTGTCTGGTGACCAAGACAAGGTCGTTTGTACCGCGCTTGACAAGATTGACAAAATCGGCCCAGAAAAAGTCGAGGTCTTGTTGGCAGAAGCCGGGATTGGCGCAAGCGCCATCGCACACCTCTTTGAGACGATTGAGCTTGGGCAAAAAATTGGGCCAACGAAGCACCAAGAGCTCATCCAAGCTGTGGCCGAGAGATTTGGCGATGATCAGGTAGGGCAAGCTGCCTTGCAAGAAATGACCACTCTGTTCGCTCACTTGCGAGCACTGGAAGTTCCCGAAAAACTCCTTCACTTCGACTTGGTCCTGACTCGTGGCCTCGACTACTACACCGGACCGATCTATGAATTCAGAATCACCAAGCTGGAGAATTTTGGCAGCTTAGGAGGAGGAGGGCGCTACGACGACTTGATGAGCATCTATGGCAAGGGCGCGATTCCGGCCACCGGCGTATCGATCGGCCTGTCCCGCGTCCTTAGTGCTCTTTTGAAGATGGACCGGCTCGTTGCTCAAAAAACTCCTACCCGCGTTCTTGTCTTGTTCATGAAGGATGTGGACCCCGGCGATCAAATTGGGCTGGTGAACGAGTTTCGCAAGAGAGGCGTACCAACCGAACTCTACTACTCAGATGCGAGGTTCAAGAAGCAGATCAGTCACGCCGATAAACTGGGCATTCCTTTCGTCGCCATACAGGGGCCGCGGGAAGCGGAAAGTGGAGTGGTCCAATTGAAGGACATTCGCGTCGGAGAGCAGATCGAAGTGGCGGTTGATGCAGCGGCGGCTCATGTCCTAAAGAACTTGGGTGCCGATTGCGTCTAGCCCGACCCATTCATGAGACCCAAGTAGTGAATAGGTTTGGTCAATAGGTCGTTTGGTAGAGCCTCTCACCGCGAATGTAGTCGCCCACCTGAGGCGCAACGAGGCCGACGGTATTGTGTCCTTGTGCAAGTTCTCTTCTGATCAGGGTCGAAGAAACATCAACAGCTGAGGTCTGCAGAACTTCAAATCGAACGGGCGAGTCTGCCAACTCCTTGATGAGGATCTCGTCGTCATGACCGGGGCGAAGTGCCACCAAGAATGTGACGAGGTTGCTGAGTTCTTCGATTCGATGCCACCGTGGCAGTTCTTTCAGACTATCCATGCCCACCAAGAAGAAAAGTTCATCTTGAGGACGTTCCATCTTGATTTCGCGCATGGTGTCGACTGTGAAAGAAGGGCCATTGCGCTCTAACTCTCGCCGATCTACGGCCAGCCCCTTTTCGCCTTCAATGGCCAAATCCAACATGGCTGCGCGATGAGGTCCCGGTGTCGTTTTTTGTCTGAGTTTGAGGGGTGAGCGTTTTGCCGGGATCAAATAGACGCAATCCAGATTGGCGTTCTCTTTGATTTCCCGCGCCAACGTGATGTGTCCTCGATGGACCGGATCAAAACTCCCCCCGAAGTAACCAATTCTCACCTTGACTCTCCTTGTTGATTGTTTCGCGGTCCACATTCTGAGTTGCGACGTCCTTCTGTGTGGAGGACTTCTCTATCATGCACTCATTTTGGCTTCGATTGAAGATGGTGACTATTCTTTCCCTTATGTTTCTTGCCGAAACATGGGGGCAGAGTTTTGAAGTGTGGCTTCCACACGGTGCCAGGGCTGGTTGTCATGTCGTCAGTCTGGGGTTCTTGGCCAAGAAGGGGCGATTCACCGACCTCATCACTCCCTGCGTTGCTGTCGGCTCGAAGAGGCTTCGCCCCCAAGTTGAGATACGGTCGCAATGGCCGGATGGAAGCGGGCACTGGTTGCGATTGACTTTTCCGATGCGCTTGAGCCCAGGGGCATCTCGAAGCATTCGAATCTCAGCGCTGGCGCAGTCGCATCCCCCGTTCGCAGCGAAATCGCCCTTTGTTATCACCGAGCTTGAGTCGGGCTACGGTGTTTCCAACGGCAAAATCAAGTTTGAAATCGGATCTGACCCCCAAGATGTCCTAGCAAACCTGGGGCGGTCTGGTGGCCGTAAACCAGCTGTCGTCAAGTTAACTTTGGGTTCTTCAGCGAGCGAAGGCACCTTGATTCTCCAGGAATCTGGCCCCTATTGCGTGGTCTTTCGTCAACTTGGATCGGTACGCAACGACAAGTCTGAGGCGCCGGTCGAGGTGTCGAAGCGGATCACTCTCGTCGCCAACGAATCTGAGGTGACGATAGATACGTGGCTTGAGCCGACTCGGAATGTCCTGCCAAAGGGAGGTTTCAATTTCGTGTTTACTTTGGCAAATCCCGTCAGAAAAACTCGATCGAAACGTCGGCTCTTGAGGATCTCGAAAATTGGTCTGCCCCTGGCACTTGATGTCGCAGCCGACGGATTCCAGCGCTACTTCGGACCCGCTACCACGCTGCCTGAAGCACCGGATCGTCTCAGCTTGATCACCAGCAAAGAGTCCATCGTCTTTTTCCTCGAGGACTTACTCACCTTGAGGCCCAGCCTACTTGCCTTGGATTCGCCGCAGGAAGGACGTGTTTCACTCGTTTCCCAAGACTATCGCTGGCACAGTGGTGTGCGCCCAGGGCGACGCCTTGTGATCGGACTCGGGCGGGGCTCCAAGACTATTCCTCTAAGGCACACCCACAGGCCGACGATTCGGGCCAAGACGTCGAAATTGCTTTTTGCCAAGAAACCTGTGGCACTTTCTGTAAGTGACGCCGAGATCGAGGCTCTTGCAGACGTCATAGGTGCCGAAGTCTCTCTCGAATCTGGGAAACGTCGCGGTTTCGTTTGGGCTGGCGAAGAGAGTTTTGGGGATTGGCGATGGAACAGAAAGGACGCAGGCAATCTCGAATATGATACGTCCTGGGGACTTCGTCTTGCTGCCAACTACTTGGGTGAACGCCGCTTGCTTGTTGCTTCTCGCCAAGCAGTCAGCCATTTCTTTCGCCGCGACATCGGCGCAAGTGGATTGCCGCTGATGCATGGCGCATATCATCGATATGGCGGCTTGGAGGCTGGGCACATGTGGCTTGATGGTGTCCTAGCCGAGACTGTTACCGGTGGTGACCCCATCTTGGCGACCCACTTGGAGCGTCTTCTCGACGATTGGTGCCGCGTCGCCCCGCGACTTTCCCGGGGCAGACTCAACACGCGGTCTCTAGCTTGGTCCTTGCTCTTTGCGAGTGCCGTTTGCCGTGCGGGACGCAAGGAAGAAGGCAAGAAGGTCATAGAGGGGCTCTATCGCCGCATTATTGACGCCCCCGGCACGGCAGTCCCTTTGTTTGATACCATTCCTGAGTCGGATAATCTCTATCGCGTGACGCCCTGGGTTTCAGTGGGAATCCTCGGAGAGGCCCTTGCTCAAGCCCCAGAAGCTCCAGGAAGACGTGGGGCGGTGTCCCGCTTTCTTGATGCCGTTGAGGTGATCACAAAGTTAAGTTGGCGTGGTCGAAAGTTAGGGCTCATTTCGTCGTTCTCGTGCTTAGGCAGCGGTGGAGAAGCTCTTCACCTAAACGGCCGAGCGAGTGGCGAGGAAGCCCTCTTTTTCGCCCTCGGTCTATCTCGTGCGGCGCGACTCGGTTCGAGAACCGAGTGGACGAAGACCGCGAAAGAAGTGTGCACATGGGCGATCCTCAACCTCAAGGTGAGCCTCGGAGAATTTAGCGGCATGAAATTGAGCCAACTTTTGTGGGTCTACCCCAGACTTTTTGGATCGTGACCTGGTGACATGTCCAAGCCTTCGGGAATCAATGATTGAGTGGCAAGTCGCCACCGTAGTGCGCTTTTTCGCTTGGCCTAAATAGGTGAATCGGCAAGCTGGTGCGGCGTGAGAATTTGGCAAGAATCCTGAACGCTCGATCCTTGTTGATCACCGAATTCTGTGCGAGATGGTAGACAATGTCGCCGACGTGAATTCCGAATTGGGCGGCCTTCGAATCTTTAGGGACGGCGGTTACGATGACACCGCGCAAGTCTCCCAGCAGGGCCTGTTGTTCCTTCGGAACGTCTTTGAATTCAAAACCTGAAAGAGCAAAGATGGCCTTTTCAGCCGGAGATGGCGGTGTTGCTAGTAGTGTCAATGACGTCTGTCTACGTTTGCCATTCTTCAAGAACTCCAATTGGATATTCTCACCGATTCTCAGGTCCTGAACCGTTGTTTGAAAGTCAATCCAGTCTTCAATGGGTTGGTTGTTTACAGTGATGATCTTGTCACCTGCTGCGAGTCCTGAGCGGGAGGCCGGGCCACGGACATCAACGGCTCTGATAACCGCGCCGGAACCTTCCTTGCGATGATCGATGTCGATGCCAAGCATGGCCTTTTTCGTGATGCGAGGGTCAAGGACGTTGTAGACCACTTCGCGAACGCGGCTCACTGGGATGGCGAATCCGATTCCCGGTCCGCGGCTGTGGATGGCGACGTTGATGCCGATGACTTCACCATTGGTGTTGATCAAGGGACCGCCGGAGTTGCCGGGGTTGATGACTGCGCTGGTCTGAATGAAGTCCTTAAACTTCTTCTTATTACGAAAATTGACGGTGCGATTGATGGCTGAAACGATGCCCGATGTGACGGAGCCCCCCAAACCGAAAGGATTACCCACAGCGATGGCCGTTTCCCCCAGAAGTAAGTCGTTCGAGCGGCCCAATCTTGCTGCTGGCAGAGGTTTGTCCGTGTGGACTTTCAAGATCGCAATGTCGTTTTGTATGTCGCTGCCGATCAAGGAGGCTGGCAATTCTCGTCCATCCGCCAAACTCACGGTTATGCGATCGGCGCGTTGGACGACGTGGTCATTGGTGATGACGTAGCCTTTGGGGTCGATAATAACACCTGAGCCCAAGGAATAGTTCTGATAGCGACCTCCGCGAGACCTGCGCTCAGAGTCGCCAAGATCGAACATATCACTAAACGTACTACGCCTACGAACAAGTTGCTGCGTATTGATGCTGACGACAGCAGGGCCAATTTTCTCAACGGCATAAACGGTGGGAGTTCGCCGACGATCTCGGTCCGTTTTCCTCACTTGGGACGTAAGTGGAACTGCGAAGAGGCTGATGACGACAATCAAACCCATGGTAAACGTGCGGATTCTCAAATTGGCCTTCATTTTGCTCTCAGCTCCTTGCAAGTTCATGTTCGAATCTACATATGAATACGTTGACGACCAATTTTTGCTTCATAATTGCTATTGGCAGCACTCTTCGGGGTTGCCGCGGCATGACAAGGAAAACGATGACTATTTCTTCCCCGATTCTGCTCACATGCTCCAGAATAGTCCTGATGGTATTTTTTGCCACTGTTATTACGCTCAATGGCTGCCGTCAAGCAGATGAAAACGACAGTGAATCGGGTCAGCAGGGTGCCGCCACGACGCCGCGCGACCAAGAAATGCGCGAGAAGCGAGCTATGGCTTTGCTCGAACGAGCTCGGAACTTCTATTCTCCGGTAGACCGGATCGAAAAACTGGTCGATGTCGCACATGTGTATCACGATACGATCGCCGGGCCTCAAGCGTGGGGAGAATTGATTTTCTATCTCTTGGATCATTCCAATAATGACTACGAGAGAGCTGCACGGGAATTGGTACTTTTTTCTCATCGGTGTCCGGATTCCAGCGAACTCTTAACGGCC
>JAJRYU010000465.1 GCA_024275615.1 Planctomycetota bacterium | reverse complement strand
TGGCGACGCTCTTGCTAGGTGTGGGGGTCCTTGGGCATATCTGGTTCCAGGGTGTTTACCACAGTGAAGCCACTGGCCTTTCTGGCCGTGGCAAATTCATCATGTGGGGCATGACCTTGGCGGTTGCTATGTGGGCGAACCTTTGGTTTCTCATCACCCCCTTACAAAAGCGGATCGCTGCCTCGTTTGAGGCCGGTATTGGCCCAAGCGACAGCGAGATGGCAAGGGCCGGGCGCTTAGGCGATATCAACCTATATCTTTCCGGCCCGATGCTGATGTTGATGGTCTTTGCCCACAATTTCTCTGCTTTTCACTACGGCCACATGGCTCTCATGTTTGTGATAGGTATGGCCGTGGTGCACTTGCTTGCTGTCTTGGCCCGCAAAGGCAGCGTCTAACTGCCAAAAACAAATTCTAGACTCGTGCTTGCCCCGCCCTGGGTGACCACGAGTTTTTTTGTCTGCTTGCCAAGTTTGGCGTGGATGGCCTCAATGACGTATTCGCCGTAGGGCAAATCCGTGATGACAAAAGTGCCATCAGCTTTGGACACACAAAAAAATGGATGGGGCAAGGCGTGGACATACATCAACATAAAGGCATGGATGTCGCAGGTGACGTTGATGCCGATCTCTTCCTTTCGCACTTGATGAGTGATCGACCCTTGGCTGGGTGTCAGTGTTGCTACGAAACTCTGGCCCGCCAGTTTTGATCCAAAATTGATGTTGTGGACCATGGGGTCACTATTTTTGATGGTGATCGGCTGGTAGGTCTGCACCGCCAAGACGTGGGGCTCGAAAATACAGCCAATTTGGTCAATAACCGCGGGTGTCTTGTTGTAGGGGAATGTGTATTTATCCAGCCCGCTTTTGATGTAGACCAGGACATCGGCGAGCTTGCCATTCTCCACACGAACCTCTTGATTCGGGATAGGAAGGTTGCTGCCTTGGCAAACGCCAATGTCGCGACTCTTAGGAGCTGTCCCAGCAAAGCGAATGTGTCCAGAAATTGTCCTAGTTTGCCCAATTGGGGGCAGATTTACTTGGCGTTCTGGATAAACTGGGCCCTCAATCTTGTCGCTACATGCGATCAGCAGGCTGACTAAGGCCAAAGACAGTGTCAGTCTCTTCATTCGTTCGATTCCGCTTTTTGGTTTGGGCTTTTACGGTAGGAGCTTTCATGAAAGACGCAAGGGAAGAGAAGCGCGGTGCTCTGCGCTGCTTACCTTATATGGGTGTGATCGCAGTCGTTGCGGAAGCAGAAAAACTTGGTTTTTCCAACGGTGATCCTGACTGGATCAACTTGGGCCAAGGTCAACCTGAAGTTGGCGAAATCGAAGGTGCGCCCGAACGTGTTGCGCAGATCAGTTTTGAACCCATCGATCACGCCTATGGTCCGGTGCATGGCACCCAGGAGCTGCGTCAAAGAGTCGCGGATCACTACAACCGCCTCTTTCGCCGGGGGATGATGAGCCAATACGGTCCGGACAATGTGGCCATCGCATCGGGGGGCCGCTTGGCCTTGTCGCGGGCTGCGTTTTCTCTCGCCCCGGCACGGGTGGGCTACCAAGTGCCTGACTACAGCGCCTATGAAGACATGTTAGCTGGCCAGATGCCCCGCATTGAACCTGTGGCCATACATGCCAAAGAAGAAGACGGTTTCGCCCTGCCAGGTGATCGTTTGGCTGTGGAGATCAAGGAAAAGAACCTCGGAGCCGTCATCATTAGCAACCCATGCAATCCGACTGGAGTTGTGGTGAAAGGTGATGACCTTAAGGGGTGGGTGACAGCCTCGCGGGACAACGATTGCGTCCTTCTGTCGGACGAATTCTACTCGCACTTCATTTACAACTTAGACGGCTCCGTCGCCGATGGGCCTGTGAGTGCCGCTTCTGTCATTGACAACGTCGAAGAAGATCCGGTTCTCATTTTTGATGGGCTCACCAAGTGCTTCCGCTATCCCGGTTGGCGCATAGGTTGGGTAGTCGGGCCGAAAAAATTCATTGAGTGTTTCATTACCGCTGGCAGCGCTTTGGATGGCGGACCGGCGCGGGTCTTGCAAAGAGCTGCGGTTGATATCTTGGAACCGTCTCGAGCAGACCAGGAAACAACGGCACTAAGAAAGACGTTTACCAAGAAACGCAACCTCATGATCGATCGGTTGAAAACGATGGGGGTCCGTTTCACCCGTGAATCAGAAGGCACATTTTACTTGTGGGGTTGCCTTGATGGTCTACCAGCTCCCTACAACAACGCCGAGGAATTCTTTCATGCCGCACTCAAGGAAAAAGTCCTGACAGTCCCCGGTTTCTTCTTCGACGTCAATCCTGGTAAGCAACGTGAGGTGGGGAGCAAGTTTGACCAATGGATGCGTTTTTCCTTCGGACCGCCCCTCGATGCTGTGAAAGCGGGATTGGACCGCCTGGAAGCCATGCTGAAGGGATAAGCCAGATACGCGTCGAACGCGCACACCCTTACGGCCAAAGGCAGCAGCATAGCGCCAGGTCTCGTTGTCATTCGCCAGGCGCCAAGGGTTTTTCTGGAGCGGAATTGCTGACTATCGGGCATTTGGATTGCCAAATGGTCAAGAATTCTCTAACCTAACGTGATGAAATTTCTTGAACGCACGCTTGGACAAGTCTGTCTCACTGATTTGGAGACTTTTCCAGTCCTAACACTTACCGGCCCTCGGCAGTCCGGAAAGAGCACCTTGTTGCAAAGGCTGCTGCCAACGTGGCGATACGTGAATCTCGAAGAACCTCACATGTTGGAGTTTGCCCAAGAAGATCCCTTAGGATTCATCGCGAATTACGACCACGAAGTGATCATCGATGAGATTCAGCGAGCACCAAAACTTCTTTCCCAAATTCAAGCGACGGTGGACAAAGACCGCGTGCCTGGCCGCTTCGCAGTCACGGGGTCGCACAATCTGCTCCTTTTGGATCATGTGAGTCAATCCCTCGCCGGTCGAACTGCCATACGCCATTTGCTTCCTCTGTCTTACATTGAGCTGCAAGACGCCGGCGGTGCAACCGCCACACTCGAAGAGCACCTTTTGCGTGGCGGCTATCCTCTCGTCCATGATGCACCAGAAGCGGCTACCACATGGCTGGACAGTTATGCCCAAACTTATGTGGAGAGGGACGTACGCTCGATTCGAAACATCTCGGATCTGAACGCATTTCGCAGATTCTTGCGCCTTTGTGCTGGGCGCGCGAGCCAGTTGTTGGACCTTACAGGTATCGGCAATGACGCAGGTCTGAGCCACAATACGGTCAAGAGCTGGATGGACATTCTTGAAACAGGATTCATCGCATTTCGCTTTGAACCCTACTTCAAGAATTTCTCTAAGCGCATTATCAAGAGCCCGAAGATCTATTTCTACGACACTGGATTACTCTGCCGCATACTGGACATTCGGTCGCCTAACGACCTGACACTCTCACCATTTCGCGGTGCTGTATTCGAAAATTGGTGTGTCGTCGAATCATTGAAGGCCTTCTATAACCGGGGTGAACGGCCGCGAGCGTTCTTCTGGCGGGATCAGACTTTTGAAGTTGATATTCTGTTGCAGCTATCAGCCGATCAACTCATGGCGATTGAGTGCAAGTCATCAGCGACACCCCTGGCAGAGTTCATCAAGGCTCCTCTTAAGCTCAAGAAAATCGTCACCGACAGCGACTTAGAACCAGCCGTTGTCTATGGCGGGGCAGAGACACAAGTCCGATCCACCGGTGCTTTTTATTCTTGGCGCACGCTTGGCAAGAAGATCGATATGGAACTCGGCTCGCTACCGTGAACAACATCTGAACAATGCTGCGCGCGCGATACTTCCTCTCATCCTTCCCTGAGATGGAGTCTGCGCCTTCACCTCAATCGCCATGATCAACGAGCGGCGCGGCAGTTACTTCAATTCCCAAATAATGCCATTGGTCACTTTGTAGACACCTGGGGTTTCTTCGATCACGCCTTGGAAAGTCAATTTCAAGGGAAAGAAGATGGCTGGACTGGGGCCAGAGTTCCAAGGTGTCGGCCCAGTCAGAAAGAGCGGATTACATCCGGTTCCGAAGACGAAGGAACCAGCATAGACGAAAGTCAAGGCCGATAGACTGGGTGCCGCTGGACATGGAACAAATGCCATGTCGCCGATGGTGCCCGGTAACGTGTAGGAATCAAAAACCGTCGGCTCGCCCCAGAGGGCAAAGATAAGGAAGTTTGATGGCATGGGGTTGGTGTAGGGCTGGTCCAAGGTCATCGTCGATGACGAACCAATGGGAACGGTCACGCGGTTGACAAGATCGCCAGCTGTGCCGTTGATTTTGAGCAGGTCGAAGAACAAATTCGCCGGGCTTGGACCAACATTGCCATTGAAGAAGGGGCCTAATCCCACATGGGTATTTTCATAAACCCCCATGTCGATGACCCCAAAAACCACCCGTGGCGAACCCAAAATATCGACAGGGGCAATGTCTGGCGAATTGACGTCTCCATTGTTGATTGCTGGGGACAGCGGATCCAAACGATAGTCCTGTGCCAAGGGGTCGACAAACATGGGATCTAGCGTCGTATTGGCGACGCCGAAAGCGTTTTCAATACTTGGCCCGGTACAAGAGTAGTTGATGGATAGGAAAACAATGCCAACACCGGGAACCCCTGGTGGCAAGGCCTGGGGCGGCGGTTGTATGGATGCGGGCGGGATGAAGCGCACTGTATCCGCAGGCAGGTTGCCGTAAACGATGGAGTTTATGATGTTGACCACAGTCGGAATGGTTCCCCATTTGCTCATGCCAACTACACCTCCGCCGGTCATGGGGGCACCCCCCACATCGCTGTTCAGTGTGGTGGCTCCGACGTTATCGACGATGGTGCAACCTTCGATATCAACGTTGCCTTTCGTGAAGACAGCAGCGATCGTTTGAGGATCGTTGTGGGAATAGATCAATGAATTGCGCAGTAAGTGCCTTTGGCCGTTGCTGTTTTGGCCAAAGTACACACCTCCTGTTTCGTTGTCGTGAAGAGTGACACCATCCAAGGTGGAAAGCCCAGTCGTCAATACTCCCCAGCCATCGTTGTTATGGATCTCGGAGTCTTCGATGAGCAGGCTTCCTGCTGTGAGGGTGATCGTTGCTGAGATGTTGCCATCCAGTGTGTTTTGGGCGAACTCGCAGCGACGGATAGTCAACGTTAGGTTTTGAAGTCCCCGAATCGCGGGGGCTCCACTCGCAATTGCTCCTGGCGCGATAACAGTAGAATTGTTCGTAAAAAGGCTATCTTCGACCGTCAAGAAGACCCCGTTGAACGCCCAAATTCCCCCGCCGTCGAAAGCAGAGTTGCTGTCGAAGTGACAGTGCTTGATGGTGATGTACGATGGCGTTGATGGACTGCTTGTGCTGCCTATTGCGTACACGCCCCCGCCGGAGGACCACCCAGGGCCGGTTGGGCTTCCTGCGTACCAGATGTCTCCGAGGCCGTTTTGGATGGTGAAGCCGTCCAGATCAAAACTCGCAGCATCCGTTACCTTCAGAACCGATCCTATTCCCCCGCCGTCCAAGATGCTCTGTCCGATTCCTGCACCTTGAAGTGTGATGGACTTGTTACTGATGTTGATGTTTTCGAAATAGGTGCCTGCCGCAACGACAATGGTGTCACCGTTGCTGGCGGCGTTTACTGCTGCTTGAATGGTTGAGAAACTTGAACTTGGAACATTAAAGACCGTTTGTGCTTGTCCGCAGACGTTCATGGCCACGAATAGAAGTGCAAGATAGAGTTGTTTTTTCATGGGAGCCTCCTATTTCTGCGCCGTGAGAACGAGGGTTGACTAAGTTCATGACCTTGACGGGTCGCTTGCTTGGACGCGTACTGCTGCGATCGACTGCCCCTATTGCTGTGATCGACCGGTGGCGCGAATAGAGTATTCAATTTGCTGATTGGGCGTTGCCGAATTGTGACGTTGTTACGACTTGGTGACGTCCATGCTTGGTTTCGGTGGAATTTATTGCCTGAAATCAGCTTGAATGGGCGCTTCCAAGAGGAAATGACCCATTTCCGGGTCTTGGCACAGCACTTGCGATTAGCAGAGCACGTCACGCGGCGCTGGTCTCTTGGAGTTGAAATGTGTGTTTCAACTCTTCATCTTTCTTGTTCTTGGTACGCACATCAAGAGGGATACCCAGGCACGGGATCCCGAGATCAAAACCGCGTGGCCGATTTTTCTCTCCTGTTTCTTCAGAAACTCCTTCTATCGCTGCCTCCCATATCGCCAACAACTCTTCCTCAGAGTAGACTTTTGGACTCTACTTGCTTGAGGATCGAAATGATGAAGAATCTCGCTGTCTTGTTTCTCCTAGTCAACCTATGGGCACTGAGGACACCGGCACAATCTGGCTTGGACTACTATCTGCCCCAAGATGTCACCTACGACGTGAACATACCGACACCCAAGAGTGTACTTGGTTATGAAGTTGGTGATTGGCACGTGCGACCTGACCAAATAGTGACGTA
The DNA here is from genome assembly GCA_024275615.1 of Planctomycetota bacterium. GTDB lineage: Bacteria > Planctomycetota > DRQF01 > S139-23. The sequence continues at coordinate 37,531 of JAJRYU010000465.1, read as the reverse complement.
CCTTCAAGCACTTGCCCGAGCCTCGGACCGCTGTCAATTCCAGATCTATGGCCGGACCCATGAAGGCCGCCCCCAGGTAATCTTGACGATCAGTGCAAAGGAGAACTTGGCACGCCTGCCAGAAATACGCGAACAAAGAGAGCAGTTGCGGGACCCGAACCGACAACCTCCAGCCATGGAGTCTATGCCCGTTGTCTTGTGGATCGGTTACAGCGTGCATGGCGATGAACCCAGCGGCGCCAACGCATCCTTGCTCTATGCCTATCACCTCGCCGCAGCCCAAGGCGCTCGGATCGAAGCGCTGCTAAGAGACTCAATTGTGCTCTTGGACCCTTGCTTGAATCCTGATGGCCTGGGTCGTTTTGCCCATTGGGCCAACATGCACCATGGCAAGCGGGCGATCGCAGATCCGAATCATCGGGAGCATCGTCAGCCCTGGCCTAGCGGTCGTAGCAATCACTATTGGTTTGACCTCAACCGAGATTGGCTCCTCGGTCAAAACCCAGAAAGCCAAGCCCGCCTTCGGGTCTTTCATGCCTGGCGGCCTAATATCGTCACGGACTTTCACGAGATGGGCACTAACTCCAGCTACTTTTTTCAGCCCGGTGTGCGCAGTCGACACAACCCGCTCATTCCTGCCAAGAACTATGACCTCACCGCACGAGTGGCCCAGTTTCATGCGCAGGCTCTTGATGAAATTGGCTCGCTCTATTACACGCGCGAGTCTTACGACGACTTCTATTTTGGTAAAGGCTCGACCTATCCGGATGTGCATGGCTCGGTAGGCATCTTGTTTGAGCAAGCTAGTTCTCGTGGTCATGCACAAATGAATCGTTTCGGCAAGCTCACGTTCCCATTCACTATTCGCAATCAACTGAAGACTTCACTTTCTAGCCATGAAGCAGCTCTGAACATGCGTTTGGATCTTCTGGAATACCAGCGGGAGTTCTGCAAGTCCGCACTCGATGCTGCTGCTGCTGACGACACCAAGGCTTGGGTTTTTTCTTCACCTGAATCACCCAGCCGAGCGAGCAAGTTGGTTGAGCTCTTGGGTCGCCATCACATTGAAGTCAAATCCTTGAGGGCAGACTTCGCCAAAGGAAAGCTGAAGTTTAAGGCAAATGAAGCCTTTGTCGTCGTTGGCCGTCAACCTCAGTATCGCCTGTTGAAGTCACTCTTTGAGATTCGCACTGAATTTCTTGATCCGGTATTCTACGACGTGTCCGCTTGGAACATGTTCGCTGCTTTCGACTTGGACTATGTTGGTCTCGATGCCCGGGAAATCAAATCTCTCGACATGTCGACATTGAAGATGAATCAAAATGAAGGTGGTGTCACAAACGCCGTGGCTCAAGGCGCACCTCAACCCTACGCCTTCATGTTTCACTGGAGTTCATTCGAAGCGGCCAAACTCTTGAATCGACTTTTGGACCAAGGAGTTGAAGCCCTAGCTCTTGGTTCACCTCTTGCCGCACAACTGTGTGGTGATGCACTCACACGCAAGTTTGACCGCGGCAGTATCGTGATTCCCCGAGGCGTCCAAACACTCCCCTTTGCGGAGGTCAGCAAGATTGTTGACCAGGAAGCTCGAACACTTGGCACTCAGGTCTTCGCCATCAAGAGTGGCATGACAAAAAAAGGTGTTGAGTTGGGTAGCCCCACGGTTGGGTCCTTGCGTCCGGTGAAAGCTCTCATCGTGGTGGGGGATAGGGTTTCCTCCTACGAGGCGGGCGAGGTCTGGCATCTTCTTGATGCTAGGCTTGGAGTCAGAACTTCCCTCATTGAAGGGCGGCAACTTGAACGCCTTAACTTAGCCAACTATACCCACATCTTGGGGGTGTCGGGCTCTGAAAGCGCCCTTGGCAAGAAAAAGGACGATCTCAAGCGCTGGCTTTCGCGTGGCGGTATTTTGATCACACAAAGGAGCGCTGCCCGTTGGGCTGGGACAGATATCTTGGGCTTGAAGGCAGCGAAATCCAAGACCAAGGAGAAGAAGAAGGTGGCTGCCAAGGTCCTGGGGACCTACGCCGACCGCAACAAGAATTCGGCAAAAAGGCGAATCGGCGGCGCGATCTTCAAGGCTAGTCTCGATATCACTCATCCCCTTGGTTGGGGTTTTGCTGACAGCAAAGTTGCGCTGTGGCGCAAGGGGACAACACCTATGCTGGCTTCAAAGGGGTCGACTAGTAATCCAATGCGCTATCTCAAAGATCCGCTCTTGAGTGGATTTGCCAGCGCAACCGCCCAGAAATCTCTGGCCGAAACTCCTGCGGCAAGTGTTGACCGGGTTGGGGCGGGTGTGGTCGTTCGTTTCGCCGACGACATGAATTTTCGCGCCTATTGGCGGGGAACCGAGCGCCTATATTTGAATGCGATATTTCACGCACGTTGTGTGGCGGGTTCCGGTCGTGCCTTGAGCGAAGGCAACAGAGAAACTCAACATCATTGAGACTTTATGCGTTGTGCTATGCGACTCTTGCTCCGATAGTGGCCATAGAAACTCCCATGTTGAGGTAGATCACAATGACCGATGCAAAAGGCACAAGACGCTCAGCAGTCAAGTTCATCGTCAAGACCGAAAAACCCCTGAGTGAGCTGGACACTCGTCTTGGTCCAGTCAAGATCGGACCCTATCAACCTGGAGACGAGGAGAGCATTCTTGAGCTCTTTAGGACGGTCTTCAAGGTTGAGCGGACACGTGATCAATGGAACTGGGAATTCCGTGATAATCCGAATGGCATGCACATCTACTTGGGCAAGTTGGCGGATGGAACAGTTGTGAGTCAATACACTGGTCTTCTGACCAAGGCCAAAGTTTTTGATCGTGATGTGCTGTTTTCACAGATCGTTGACTCCATGGTTCACCCCAAATGCAGGAGCGGCCTGAAGAAGAAGGGGCTTTTTGCACTCACTCTTCTCAATCATTCGTACGCGCATGGGCATTTGGAAGATGAGTGCTTTCAAATGGGGCTCCCCAATCCTCTGGCCTACCGTCTTGGGTCTCAGACGTGCTACTACGTGCCCATGACCAAGGCCTATGTTCACAACAAGGCCGTCAACCCACAGGACGTTCAAACAGATCTCTCAACAGAAGTAAAAGGACTGGGGACGACCTACCAAGTGTCGATGACCACAGATTTTGCTTCCGACCATGACGATCTTTGGAGTCGGGTCAAGGACAAACATCGCATCATTACTTGGCGCAATCGAGAGTTTTGGGACTGGCGCTACCGCAAGAATCCCCATTTTGACTATTTGACCTTTGAGTTACGGGATCCAGAAGATGGTGTCTTGGTGGCATCGGCTGTCTGCCGTGCGGGGTGGCTCGACCAACCACATTTTGTCATTGCTGATTGGCTGGTTGACATGGACAGGACGGGAGCGTCTGAGGCGCTCATCAAAGTTTGCGAGGAGGCAGCTAGGCGCAGTGGCATGACCAGCGTCAAGTGTTTCCTCAATCACAATGTTCCGGAATCCCGCGTGTTTGAAGATCTCGGTTACGACTTGGAAAAGACTCAATTTCGGCTCGTATCTCATACCTATGCCCCGGAGTTTGCCACCGAGCGCGATCTGATGAACGAGTGGTACTTCTCACTTGGCGATTTTGACATCGTCTAACCCGCCTTTTGCCTTGCCAACTTGAGCCAGTACTTGATCGAAGGGCAAAGCTGCAAGCAAACCGAAGCTGTCATTCTTCTTAAGCCGCGCCTTGGAGATTGCCGGAGAGTTGATGCCACAGAGGAAACGCGCCAATGAACGGGGGGTTGCCAGGACTTGGGGGGCTATGAGAGCGATGGCCCGAAAATCCGGCCATTCGAAATCAGGATCGACGTCGCAGAAGCGGAATTGTCCTCGGTCTTCTTGCAAACAAACACTGCAATGCCCACAAGGCTGTGTGCGTCTCTCTCCGAAGTACTCCGCCAGTGCGTTCACAATACACTGGTCTGATTGAAGCAACTGAACGACGTCCTCGAGACGTTGAATGTCCCTTTCCTCTCGCTGACAAAGCCTGCTGAAAAGCGCTTGCCCTAGCGCGCCTTGATCTTGTGGACGTCTCAAGACGGTAAAACGATGTTTGACGGATTTAGCTTCTAATTCGAAGAAACCTCTTTCCGCCAGTTCATCTAAGGCCCTCACAACGGCAAGGCGATCGACACCAAGCGCGCTTGCTGCGTTGGCAGCATCAAGGGTGAACCACGTCCGCCCTTTTTTGGACAACTTAAAGAGCTCGCTCAGAAACGGGCGTCTATCGTTCTCATAGGCGCTGAGGATTTCGGTTGAAGAAACCTGAGGAATGAAGCGGTAGGACGTGTAAATTGGCGTGCCGCCTTCAATCAACCCCTCCAATTCGAGATAGACCAAGAGCGTGCGAAGAACGAGGATGCGAATGTCGTGGGCCGCAGACAAACTGTGAAGCGCAAGTTCCAATTGATCTCCCTGAGAGAAAATATCGTCAAGAAAACTCCTCACGGCAGCTAGAGTGGGTGTATCACCTAAGACAAAATTCTCCAATGTCACCAGATCTTCTGGGCAGTAGAACGTCACGCATCGTGACGGTTTCCCATCTCGTCCAGCCCGCCCAATTTCCTGTGAGAGTCCTTCAAAACTCTTGGCTAAATTGTAGTGATGAACATAGCGAATGTCCGATTTGTCGATGCCCATTCCGAAAGCAATGGTGGCCACGACGATGCCAGCTTGACAGGGAAAGAACCACTCCTGGGTGGCCGCTCGCTCTTCGGCGCTCATTCCCGCATGATAGGCTTTGGCGTCGCGCCCAGATTGACGCAGGAATTCGGCGACACGTTCCGCCGATTTTTGCACGGTCACATAGATGATCGTCGGCCCCGGAGGGTGAGAATTCAATTCGTCCAAGAGAGCAACATCACGACTTGATGGATGAGTGGCTCGGACGTGCAGAGAGAGATTCGCTCGATAGAAGCCGGTTCGGACTGCGCACTCTGGGTCGATTGCAAAGAGTCGGCACATCTCGTCCAAGACATCCGGGGTCGCAGTCGCTGTCAGGGCGAATACGCGCTCAGCACCTGCCGTTTTGGCGAACTGGGCAAGTTTGAGATAGTCCGGACGAAAATTGTGCCCCCACTCGGAAATGCAATGTGCTTCGTCCACGGCAAAGAGCGCGATCTTCTGGGCCTGAATGAATTCGCGAAAGCGCTCATTGTTGAATCGTTCCGGCGCAACATAGACGAGAGAGATGCGTCCACGCCGGATCCCTTCCATGGCGTCGCGGTAAGCATCCTTGTCCAGCGAAGAGTCCAATCGTACGGCGCCAATCCCCAGGGCTCCCAAAGCATCCACTTGGTCCTTCATCAGAGCAATAAGGGGCGAAACAACAACGGTGAGGCCTGGTAGCGCCAAGGCCGGAAGTTGGTAGCACAGCGACTTGCCGCCGCCGGTGGGGAACACCGCAGCTGCAGAGTGACCGGACAGAAGATGTCCAATGACGTCTTCTTGCCCGGGTTTGAATTGGTCGAATCCGAATCTGTCCTTCAGGATTTCTCTAGCAACTTCGCTCGTGTCACTCATCTACATTCCTTGTTTTCGCATGTTGTGGCAATATTATAGACGCCAACCTATCGTCGGGTGGCCCCAATAATATTGCCACGGCCATGCTAATCTTAAGCGGCCACATGAAAACAGGAATCGGAAGTCGTGCTACCTGATGTCCACCAAGATGGCGTTTGAGATGGCCAAATTTGCTCCTCCGCCCGTGATCGAGACTCCTTGCAGGACAAACGTTACAGGAAAAGCAATACCCAAGGGAGCTGAAAGACCGTAGGGAGCTGGACCCACTGTGAAGAGGGCACCGGGGTCATAGGCGACTGAATCTGCAAGCGTGAATAGCCAGGGCAATCCCGGCGCGGCGGGCCGTGGAGGAAACACGAAACTGCCGATCGAAGACACAAAGACTGTCGACGCGTCTGGCACACCAATCATGCCAAAGATAAGAAAATCTGTTGGGCCGGTGGTCGTGGAGTCTGATTCGAACTTGATAGTGAAAGGTGCACTCACAGCAATGTCGACACGCCGCGCGGGTATCCCAGAGCTGTTATTGACCTTGAGCAGTTCGGCCCCCAAGGGATGATTTCCAGCCGCCAGAGGCGACAGGACTGGTCTCACGGCAATACGGTCAGCCTGGTAGGACGTTGAGAATTGCACATAGGAATCGATGATGAAATCGTCGTAGCCAGTTGCCGATGGGTCTGGAAGCACAGCATAGCTGAATCTGTAGTTCGCGGCATTGGCGGGAAGTCTGAGGGAATCCAGATGTACCAATGTTGCCGAGGAATAGATGTCAATGGTCTGGAACTGCGGCGTCGCAACAACCTGGCTCCGAACCGAAAGATCTTTCATGCCGTCACCATCCAGATCCGTGCAAAGAAGCATGGGACCACGAGGTAGACGGAGAGTTGCTCCCTGATTGACTTGTATCGTCGCGCCGGTCAGTCCCGAAATCGTCGTATAGAATTGGTTTACTGAAGCTGACGTTCCCGACGTGACGACTTGTTTGGAGACAATGAAGTCAAGGAAGCCATCGTTGTCTTGATCGTCAACAACAGCGTAGAGTTTTGCTAACTCTTCATCGAATGCAACACCGGTGGCCTGATAGAGGTTCGTCATGGTGACGGTGTCGTATACGCCGTAGCGGCCAGAAGGGACTGTTGCCGTTGGCGCGCCGGTCACAGGGATTTGCTGAGCAACAACCAGGATCTCAGGGACACCATCGGCATTGAGATCGTCGAGGAACTTGGCGTTTTGAGCAAAATCATAAACTGTGTTGTCAACAAGGGTTGATATGAGTGTACCGGTCCCTCCGGCGAAGAGATAGACATAACCAGTGAGGGTTGTGCCACTGAAGTCTTGGGCAGCCAGCAACAGTTCGACCTGGCCATCTCCGTTGATGTCTTGAAAGTCCAGGCTGTTGACTACACGATTTGGTGGAGACGTAGAGGTGGGTGCAATGATATTGCCGAGAATTCCTCCTGTCGCGGTATCAACGATTTCGATGCGCCAGGAAGTCACCGAAGAGACAACAACAAAGATATCTAATCTACCATCGCCGTTGAAGTCTCCGGACTCAATCGCCGTGCCGTAGACTTCGCCAGTCAAAGCCCCAGTCAACAACGACAAAGTGGCACCGGTTGCGCCGGATATGAGACGAACCCTTCCGCCGGATGGCAGCCCATTGACAAATTCGTATGGATCGGCAACGGCGTAGTCGCCGAAGCCATCATTGTCGACATCACCCGCGTCGGTGCAGGCCAGAAAAGGTGGCCCGGGAACAGCGCTTGGCAGCGAGACTGTAGTTGTGAGCGGCGCCTGTTGTGCGTGCGCGAAAGCGGGGAGCGTAAGAAAGACCAAGAGAATCGTGTTCCGCAATGACATGGTGTTTTCCGTAGGGTCTTGAGTAGAGAATGCGCTTCCCGGGAGGTTCTCCGCAATATTCATGCCAGACTCAGATGGCGCTGTTCACCCGATCCCGCCTCGTTTCTGGGGTTTGATATCATCACCAAGGCCGTCCGATTGAAATGTGCTACTTGACAGTAACATTCAATAGCAGGCGTAGGTTTCTTGCCCGAGAAAATAGAAGCGGTCTATTACCGTGAACAAGTTCCTCTCGATATTGCTGTCCAATGTGTCCATCACTGCGAATGCCAACGGCCAGTTTGCCACGGTCCAAACTTACGGAGCACCGAACTGGCCGGTGGCAGAACCAGGCTCGATTGCTGGAGCTGGCGACCGATCAGTGCCGGGATTCTCAGAATTTGGCAAATATCGTGACCGGAAAAAGAATCCCTAGTTAACTCTCGGCGTTTCTTGGGTCGTCCCTTGTCTCCCTACTACGAAGGTCTAGCCCTGCCCCATGTTTTCGCATCATGAATAGGCATTAGGTCTGACGTCGTTCATTGGCCATGTACGGTAAAGCGAGTTTGTGAACATGGGTCAAGACGCCGTCGCCCCATTGAACTTGATAGGAGCATAGAATGATCCTTCCTTACACTACACGGTCTTCTCTGGCGCTACTCGTCCTAACCGTTTCCCTTTCCGCGCAGTCCGCGAACCCCATTTTTTGGCACTTCGAAGACCTATATAATTACGATGGTTCCGAGACCATAGCTGATCTCAAGGGCCATCCCGTGGTTGTGGTCGTTGCCAAGAAATCGGCCGAGGCAATGAAGGTGTCTTCTCAACTAGCATCAAAGTATGCCAAGAAAGGTCTGGTTGTCATTCTTTGGACGGAAGAAACTGTAGCGACACCGACTTTGGAGTATGCGAGGTTGCTGCGGATAAATCCAAAGTCCCTTGTTTGGCTTTGTGCCTCGGCCAGCCCACCGTTGGACCTCAAAGTCAGCGCTTCTCCGCGACTGACCTGGATTTCTGTGAGCGGGCTTCCGCTCCATCGCAACTTGGAAATTGGCAAAAGAGAAAAAGTCGAAAAGGCCATCAGGCGGCAACTGGATTTGCGAAAGAAAGGCTGGGGCAATCACACAATTGCTGTGGGGATTCGTGCCCGCGCCTTTGGCGGCAGTGCACTATCGAAAGCGTATTTCTACTTGTTGGCTGTCGGTTCGAGAGTTCCCAAAGAAGTCACGGACTCAGCTCATGACATGAACGACCTGTTCGCACATCGTATTCGCCAACTCCGTTGGCTCGACCGTGAAGGCCGCTACAAAGATGTACGTGCCGCTTGCAAAACATTGACCAAGTCTGTTCGTGGTCGAAAGAAATGGGAAGATGAGGTGGCGAAGAATGAGGCCGAATTCATGGCGAAATACAAAAAGGCCGCCATCAAGCAGGAGAAGAAACTCCTGAGATTGATCAAGCCGCTGGCTAAGGCCAAAGCCACACAGAAAGTCGTTGACAGTTTGACTGCTTTCATCGCGAGTTCCGAGGACCCGTTTCTCTCTCGGCGTGCTACCCGTTGTTTGGAACTAAGCAAGGCATTCATGGCGATCGATCAGGCGAATGCCGATAAGTAGCGACAGCGTGTTCAGGCGATCCTGGTCAGATTCTGCGGCTCTATTGTGTCAAGACAGATTGTTTCTCAGCTGCCTCCTTGAGGCTGAGGGACCATCTTCCGGGGCCGTCATCTGGGCGCAACTATTTGCCAAGAAACTCTTGCTTGAGGGAAGTTGGGTTTACGCTAGTTCCCTAAGAGCGTTAGGCGCTTCCAGACGCTGATGTACCACATGGCTCGACCGTAGACCTTAAGGCCCTCCTTCTTGGCGACGATCTTTCGCATCTTGACGATCATGCCACTTTTTACTCCTTGGCGTGACTGGGCGATGATCTTAGATACGGCCTTGTCGAGCTTGAGTTCGTCTTTGCCGATGTAGTCGTCAAACTTGTCTTGGAGTTTTTGGCAAGCCTCTTGCCACTTGGGAACGCCTTGCGTGCCACGGTCCAAACGAAGGAGTTGTTTCTTAGCATCGATCCACTGCCCTGAGGCCATCAGATACTTGACGGATTTGTGATCTGTTCTAAAGCGCAATTCTAATTCGTGACGGGCAAGATTGAGGTCTGTCTGGATGGTTTTGTTCCTTGCTTGGAAGCCGTCGAGGATCTTCTTGGCGTCGGTGAGTTTGCTTTTTGCGTGCATCAAGGATCTCGCCTTGGCGATTTCCTTTGCGGCACCCCAACCAGAATTCATCTTCTTGAGTTCCTTAGGGATGAGTTTATCGATCAAGGCGCCGACCTTAGTGCGGTGACCAACGGCCAAGATCTTGCCGTCAACGCCGATCAATGCAGCCATAGGGAGTTTCAGGTTCCTTGATGCACCGACCGGGACTGGATTGTCTGCAGTGACCATGGCAGTATTCGATGGGAATTTCTTCATCATCAATGCCGCTAAGTCTACTGGGCCGTCTTGGACGTGGACTAGGACAACGGCCAAACCTTGCTGGCGATATTTCTTGTCGAGTTCAACGGCATGCGGCACGGCAACGCCCATGCATGGCCCTCAGCGAAAGCCCCAAAACTCAAGAAGCAAAGGGCGGCCAACGAAGTCGTCCCGACTGACTCTGCCGTCGTTGTTCATGACGACTTGCCGAAAACGAAAGTCTGGGAGAGCCTGTCCTGCTTGGGCCATTTCCTGTGCCGATCCTAAGTGCGGAAAAAGGAAAAAAGCAACGAAGAAGGCGCTGATAAGAGATGTCGTCTTGATTGTCATAGCTGTGGTATAGCTGATGAGGAGGCCCATGTCATGTATCGGCTTACGATCGGCAACCTTTTCCTTTGTGAGGAGTTTCTATGAACCGCTCCGATTCTTGATCGTTCTCATAGTTGTCAACCATCCCCGGGGCTGACGAAAGATGTTCACTTCTGCAGGACTCAGAACTATGAGCTGCAAAGTGGGCCGGCGAATCAAGCAACATCACAAGGAGGTTCCCATGTCAGCCGACATTCTACGCTACCCGTGTGCCCAAAAAGACTTCAACGAAGTGCTTGTGGAGCAACTCAGCCGAACGCCTTGGATCTTGTTTTCAGGCGGCTTCCATGCTCTTATTGTTGTCATCCTTATGCTCTTCGTCTCTCCTGATCCCCAGGATGAATCTCAGTCCTTGGCCAATGTGACCTTGGCAGAAGCTGACGAGATTCCGGACGAACCCATCGAAATAGATCCGCCAACGACTGACCCAGAGGTGCAACCGGACGACACGGATCCGACGGACGAGATTGAAGTTGTTGACACGACTGACACCACCGATGTTGATGCGCCCTATGAAGAGACGGTAGGTGAATCTGATTTTGTTGGTGAAGCGACCTTGACGAGTTTCAACAAGAACGATGCCATTGGATTGGGCGGTGGTGCTGGTGGTGGTAGTGGGCGAGGAGGACGTCGCAGTGGACGTCGCAAAGGTAGCAAGAAGACTGAACAGGTTGTTGACAAGGGGCTCGAGTGGCTGTCTCGGCATCAGTCGCCAGCAGGGTTTTGGGATGCAGATGGTTTCTCATGCCAAGACGGCGGCGGCCCTTGTCTCGCGGGAAGTCGCGGAGGTGCAGTCTATGATACCGGCGTGACCGGGCTAGCACTCTTGGCGTTCCTCGGTGCCGGTGAGTCGCCTAGGCGAGGAGACTATCGTATGACCGTCGCCAAAGGTGTACGGTGGTTGATGAAAAGCCAGGATGGCGAAGGATGTTTTACCAGCAGGAGCATTTCTAATTTCTCCTACAACCAGGCGATCGCCACCTTAGCCATGATTGAGGCCTATGACTTATCGCGGTTGCCATCGATCAAGCGGTCGGCAAAGAAGGGGCTCGCGTTTTGCTTGTCAATGCAGAATCCCTACAAGGCTTGGCGCTATGGTGTGGCCAATAGTCAAAACGATGTCAGTGTAACTGGCTGGATGGCGATGGTTTTGAAGGCTGCGAAGAATGCCAAGCTGGACTTTGACGAGCGGAGCCTGGTATGGGCGCGGGACTACATCATTGAGATGACTAGCGAAGAGACCGGTAGAGTGGGTTATGTCAGACCGGGTGAGCCAACGGCGCGCGAACCAAGCAAGAAAGCCGAGTTTCCTTCTGACGAGTCTGAAGCGATGACAGCTGCAGGAATTTGCACGCGCATTTTCTCAGGAGAAGACCCCAAGAATAGCCGCCTGGTAAAACTGGGGATCGAGAATCTTCTCTTGAAGAAGCTCCCTGTTTGGGACCAAGCTCGTGGTTCGATCGACATGTACTACTGGTACTACGGGACTTTGGCCATGTTTCAGTATGGCGGTGTCGCATGGAAGAAATGGAATGCCGCTATGAAGGAAGCTGTTATTGATCGCCAGAGAGTAGACGGTGCCTTCTCTGGATCGTGGGATCCCAAGGGACCTTGGGCGGAGTCTGGGGGACGAGTGTATTCAACGGCTCTCATGACTATGTGCCTGGAAGTCTACTATCGCTATGGCCGTGTTTTTGGCACCAAGTAAAAGTCGATCAGGCAGGACCGCCGTTGTCTTCGCGGACTCGTTGGTCTTGCCTGTTCTTGATTTCCAAGAACTCGGGAACCCTGCCCGCGAATCCCTACGAACGGAGCCAACGATGACCAGGGTCTCTACCCCAAGGTACCACGCAATTCCGCGGCCCATTGCAAAGCGGTGAGATAGGAATCACGTATTGTGCCGGATTCCAAGCCAGCGAAGTCGACATCGTCCCATGCTGATCGCTCATACTTGAGAACACATTGCAGCGCTTCTCCCAGTTGGCCTTCTCCTTGAAGGAGCGCCGACTTTAGATGCTCGGCAACGGGTAGTTCTCCTAGGATCTCTTCCATGGGACGGTCAAGTAGAGATTCAAGAGTGGAGAGCAATCCAACCGTGAAGAACATTTCTGGTTCATCCGAGCCGGTCTCCCTTGACAGCAATTCGCACATCTTGCCGCGAATGACGGCGGTGTTGAAGATGGCCGCAGGTTTGTCGGTTACTCCTGAGAGGATCACCAGGTTGGCCCAAGTACGGACCCAACGCATCCCCAAGATCATGACGGCGTGTTGTATCGATTCGACGTCGGTCCGAAAGGCGAACATCGCTGAATTGACGTAGTGAAGCAACTTGTAGCTTAGGCCGACGTCTTGAGAAATTGCCTCTTGCATTTTCTCGATGCCAGATTCAGATTCGTTAACTGCCGCCAGAAGGCGCATGCGTGCCAGCCCATCAGCAGGTAAACGACCACCCATGACAATCTGCGGCTTCGCCAAGAAGTGACCTTGGAAGAGTTTGAATCCAGTGCGTCGGCAATCTTCAAAACAAGAAAAGGTCTCAATGCACTTGGCGATGGTTGTGATGCCAGATTCGTTGGCCTTTGCCACCAACGCTGAACTATCACTGGGGGCACCAGCCGCGACGCTGATTTTCACTTCGTCAATGAAAGCGAAAGTGGCTTCGTCGATTGAATCAGGACCCTGTCCATCAAGGACAATGCGGTAGCCGTCCTCTCGGAGTTTTTTTACCACCTCAATGACAGCTGGATCAGCCAGGTCTCTGGGACTTAATTCAAGGGCAAGTTTGTCTTTTGGGAAGATCTGAACGCAATTGGACCGCAGGAAAACTGGGGTGACATTGACGTAGGCTCTTTGTCCATCGGCTACGTGGTCTTGGCCCAATTCAATGAAAGTGTTCCAGAACGTTTGACCTGTGGCGATGTCGCTATCGTGGATGTTGGCCCAATTGTCGCAACTATTGCGGTAGAGCAGCTCGTAAGCTCTTGTCTCGAGGTTTTCATTGAACATGGGCTGCCTGCCGACGTAAGTCGGGACTAGCGCAGAGGCTTCAACCTTGAGGACAGAATTGGTGTTGCTTGCCAAGTGGCTTGCCATGATGGAACGCTCCCAAGCTCGTACGTACAAAGAACCTATCGGAATTTGTCGCGGCGATCTGGAATGAAACCACCGCGAGGAGAATGGGCACAAAAAAAACCGGAGCTCCAGGGGGGCTCCGGTTCATGTCTTGTATTGAAGAGTTACGGAATGATGAGTTCAATTGCTGCTGTGAGTTGCAGGTTGGGGTAGAGCAATGCTTGGAAGGCGAAGACATTTCCAGATGGCAGGATTGTCGGCAAAACCGCTGAGAACGCTTGAGTACCTGCGGGTGTGAGGACACCGAATGCGTCAACCAAATTAACCGGATTGGCAGCATCGATGAGCAGTACGATGTCCGTGAAATCAGTGGGGCCCAACAAGCCGACATCCAATTGGCCGTTTGTGCCGAAATTGGCGTTGTTCCGATTGAGTGTACTGGCAAAGAGTGTCATGAATCCGGAAGGCGGCCCCATGACTTGAAGACTCAAGGTGCCTCCATGGGGAACCGTGACAAAGAACGGACCTTTTTGGTTCAGTATTGGGACAAAACCATCCTTGTCGACCATTCCCGTCGCCGTCAGCGAGGACTGAGGACGATTGGCTTGGCCGATGTCTGGGGTGGGAGGAGCCACGATACTGATATCGTCGATGAGGTGGCCATCGACACCAATGTTGTAGTTGTCACGCTGGCGGAATATGAGTCGCATGTTGTTGGTCAAGGTCAAACCGGCAGCAGCAGCAGCCGTATTCAAGTTGATGATGAATTCTGTCCACACTTGAGGCCCATCACCGTGGTCCTGAATCTTGATCTCGGTTGTGCCATCAGAGAGGAACACGCCATCTTCGGGATCAGGCTCGTCATTTGTCTCTTTGAACCAATAGCTCAAGATGCCTCCGCCTGAGCTGGCAAGATCCAAGAACAGGATTGACTCATTGGTGACGTAGTTGCCGTTGACCGAGGAGTCCATCACCAAAGATGGGGAACCAGAAAGCGGTGCTGCTGAGCCATAGCTCGAAGCTTGGATTCTGCCAAAGGAATTGCTGCTTTGGAAAACCCATTCACCTGTGCCCGGCAAGCCGCCAGCAAAGTCCTGTGAATAGGGCAGACTCGCGGGACTGATGGCATTGACGGCAATGAGACCGGTCTGAGTCAATGTGTCACTTCCCATGCCATTGGTGACTGTCAAGCTGACGTTGTAGGTGCCAGGAACCAAGTATTGGAATGTTGCTGTGGGCGTGCTCGCGTCAATGATCGAGTCGCCATCAAAGTCCCAAGCCCAAGACGTTGGAACTCCCGTGGACGTGTCGGCAAACGTCACCGACTGTCCAACAACAATGGCCGTCACGGATGATGTGAAACTGGCAACTGGAATCGCTGGAATTTGATTGCAAAGGGACAAGTAGGCTGCCTGGAATCCGGAGTGGCTTGTTGAGGTTCCCGAGTTGTTTCCCGAGCCATTCGAGCTACAGCCACCGTGAGTGTGGACACCAACCGCATTGCCACTTGCTTCGTCAATCACAGGTGAACCTGAATTTCCACCCTGAGTATCAACTTGATAACCCAAAGTAGTACCGCTGTTGCCAACGAGGGGGCCAGTATTGGTTTGATTGGTTTGGTTGTCAACACCACTATCAACACCATAGCCAGTGATGCGAATCGTGTTGCTGAGACTGGGTACGGTGGAAACAACGTTGTAGAAGCCGTAGCGGCTGGCAGCGGTTTGGCCCAGGTTATTCGTGAAGAGCTTACACACGCCCCAGTCGTTGCCAACACCACCATTGGTGAAACTCACTGTGCTCACGTCGATGGGGAATTGATCGGCGATCGGGGGATGCTGGAGATTTGAGTTCGACAATGAAAGCGGGACGTTGAATTCCGCCAGCATGAGGGAGCCACCGGAGAAACAGTGCCCTGCGGAAACGGCGCAACCATCTGAGCTTGCCAGCCATATGGTACAGCCACCTCCAAGTGTGGTGCCATTCGTCACGAAACGACCGGAGCGATTGTCCATTGATGCTACACGGTCGTCGCTACCACAGATCGTCTGGTAACCTGTATTTTGGCTGTTTGCGCCGACGAAATAACTGACGATATCAAAGCTGCCGGTGGATCCGGGGGCCAAGTAAAGGTCGATCCAAAGGGTGTCTCCGTTAAAGAATCCCGAGGTGCCCTGCCACTTAATCAACTCAGCGTTGTTGAGTTTGTGACGTTCGCCGGTTGCCGGTGAATAGACTTCAATCCAGTCATTCGCCCCTAAGGTGTAGGAGCTGAAGACAACACGCAAAGAAGATGCTGAGGCGTACTGAAAGACCTTGCGATGGACACTCCCGGTTTCTGTGCCGGTTTGCGTGATGGACCCAGATGTATAGTAGTCTTGAAACTCAATTGATCCGGAGGGTCCAACTTGAGCACCGCAAATCGAAGCGATTGCCAAGAGGCAGCACAGGCTTGACATCAAGCGATGGTAGGTCATCGTTACTCACCTTTTCTTGTTTGTTATGGGCGGGGAACGGCAATCATCCCCAGGTATTAGAATCATAGAGTGTTGGCCCAGAATCCGACAAGCTCTCCATTTTTCTCTTTTTTTGACGGCGGGCGCGGTCGATTTGTTGCTGTGGGCCTATCTTTTCTTCGGCTTGAGAATATCTGTATGTTGTGGTCTAAGTCCTTGTGAAAAAGCCGTTTGGACACATAGTGGAAAAGCCTCGAGAAAACGAACCATGCGAAGCAAGCAGAGAGAAAAACACCCGAGCCAGTCGGAGGAGTCCTTCGTCAAATGGGTGACAATTCCACGATCTGTCCTGGGAGTGAGGCGATCGTTTGGCGTCTACTTGCCAAGAGGTTATGGGGAAAGTACGCGTGGTTACCCGGCATTGTACCTTTTTCGTGGTGCTGAACGGGAATGGGCAGAGGCCCAAGACCAAAGAGAGGGCCTCAAGGTTCTTGTCGATCGATTGATCGACGATGAGGTCATTGAGCCCCTGATTGTCGTCATGCCTGGTCTCATGGAGCCTTCCGGTCGAGCTCAGGGTATACCCGTCGATTGGTTAGCGGACGGCCGTCACCGTGGCGTCGGCAATGGGCGATTCGAGCGCCATTTCTTCGAGATCAAGGCTATTGTCGAAGAACGTTTTTCCGTTCGCATCGGTCGACGGCACGCGGCCCTCGACGGCTTCAGCATGGGAGGCTTCAGTGCCATGTACTTGGGGTTGAAGTATCCCAACCTGTTCGGCTCCGTGGGTGCCTATGACGGCAGTTTCATGTGGCCTCATCAGATTGACCCAAGACTCAAACCGAGCGGGCGTGGCTGTCGACTGTGGTTGTCCGATGCTTGCGCACCTTACTTCTGTGGGCCGCACGGTTGGGACCTGCACAAAATGGAGAGGTCGAACCCGATTTTTTGGGTCTCCCGGTCTAACAGCAAGCGCCGCGCAGACTTGCGAAGTCTTCAAGTTCACATGCATGCGGCGGGCTCTGAAATCCTCGGCAACATTGATCGCTGCATTGAGCTCGACCGGCACTTGGAAGAAGCGGGCGTCGCCAACTCATTCCGTGACAATCTTGTTTTCGCTCCGAACGCTGCTCACAATTGGTGCTGGGCAGATCGCCATCTCGCCGTCACACTGCCACTTCACGACCAAGTTTCTAAATCGATTGGTTGATCTTGAGCAGAAGCTCTCCAGCGTGTCGGAAAGAAGTGGACACTAAGTCCAAATCAGTTGCAGCAGCAAGGATGGCCTCGGAAGAGGTGTATCCGTCGAGAATCGGGATGCACATGATGCCTGAATTCTTGGCTACTTCGATGTCGGCGATTCCATCACCAACGATAATCGTCTCCTCAAGGGATGCCCCCGTTTGATCGAGGATGAAATCGATGACAGCGGCACTGGGTTTTGGCGGCAAGACCTCGTCATCATCATCTTTTGCCCCAGCGCCGACGATGAGATCGAAAAAGGTCGCTAATCCCAGTTGCTCCAAGACGGCGATAGCGATGGTGTGAGGTTTGTTGGTCAAGCAAACCTGCGCCACGCCGAGACCTTGCCAGTGTGCAAGGATCTTCTCAGCCCCTTTCGCGACCGTCGTTTCAATGACTGGATCGGCGGCGTAGATGTCACGAAACCGCGTGACTAGCTCTTCAGCGCTGGCTGCTGACTTGGGCAATCGTTGGGCTGGTCTCGTGGCCGGATCGTCGACTTGACCAAATATTGCCCGGCAAACGAGCTTCTCAGCACCGTCACCCACGAATGCCCGGATTTCAAGCTCAGACAGAGCTTCGAGACCATAGTGATGGCGAACCAAGTTGATAGCGATGGTGATGTCGCTGGCAGAATCGATAAGAGTGCCATCGAGGTCGTAGATAATGCAGGAGAGTGGCAAAGATTGGGCTCCGTTGGATTTCGCAGAATGGTTTCTCAGATATACTGTTGTCTTATCGAAGCTTGGCAAATAACAAATGCCAAATCGCTAACTCTTTTCGAATTTTGGAATCGGTGAAGCCATGGGAATTGAAGATCATCTACCCGAGGGGTTCGAAGTCCCGTTGGAATCGAGCGAACATCCGTCTTTCTGGAATCACTTTTGGCGGCATTCCGTCTCTCCTTGGGACTTGGGAGGACCTCATCCAGAACTCTTGAGGCGCATGGTTGAGCTTGGCGGCAAGGGCCGAGCTTATGTGCCTGGATGTGGGCGTGGGCACGATGCTCTGTGTCTGGCAAAACACGGTTGGGATGTGACAGCCGTTGATCTGGCAGAGGAATTGGTTCCTCATCGACTCCCAGAATTGACGGCTTCAGGTTCCCGCTTTCTTGTGCGCGACGCTTTCTGCCTGGCTGAAGGCGAAGTCTACGACTTATGGTGGGATCACACCTTCTTTTGTGCCATTCCACCAAACTTGCGGCAAAAATGGGGCGCGAGTGTGCTGGCGGCTTTGCCAGAAGGCGGCACTGTGGGGGCTTTGATTTTCCCATTTGGGAAAGAACTTGCGGATGGCGGCCCGCCTTTTGGTATCTCCGTGGGCGACATGTTGGCTGTCTTAGGCGAGAAAGCGCATCTCAGATGCGACGAACCAGTCCGAGCCCCCGGGCGCCAGGGTAGCGAGCGCTTCGCTCTCATTGACATCGATCCGGCTCAATAGGGTGCAAACCCGTCTTGTTCGTGAGATTGTCGTCGCTTGTGGTCACGAATTCACGAACTTGTTCCAAGTCAAATCAAACCTTCATCCCGAATGACTTGATAACCAGCCTTGATACTCTCATAGATCAAGACCAGACGTTCGTCGTAGCCGACGAACGCGCTCTTCATGGCGTTGACGGTGACCTTTTCTAAGTCTGTAGCCGTGAGCCCGAAGGTACGGTTGGCGACGGCAAATTCTTCCGACATCGTGGTATTCGACATCAGGCAGTTGTCGGTATTGAGCGTGACGCGGAATCGCGCGTCAAAATAGGGCCGGAAAGGATGGTCTTCGAGGGCGGCAATAGCCCCTGTGTGGACGTTGCTTTGAAGGCAGATTTCCAAGGGAATTCGGTGATCACGGACGTAGGCGGCCAGCGTTCCCATCGCTGTGACTTTTCCGTCTTGGATTGTCATATCTTCGACAAGACGAGTGCAATGGCCGATTCTATGGGCGCCACAGTATTGGAGGGCTTGCCAGATACTCGCGGCACCGAATGCTTCGCCGGCGTGAATCGTGATGTTGAAATTCTCCCGTTGGCAATAATGGAATGCCTTGAGGTGTGCTTTTGGAGGATGCCCGTTTTCATCTCCAGCTAAGTCAAAACCAACTGTACCCCGATCCCTGAACGCGACGGCCAATTCAGCCATTTCCAACGACAAGCTCGGCTCCATGTTGCGTAGAGCACAGACGATGATGCCCCAACTGACTCCGGTCTTAGCCTTACCTTGTTCCAGACCACGAATGACGGCACTCATGACTTGTTCGTAGTTAAGACCCTTGGAAACATGGAGCAATGGTGCGAAGCGAACTTCAGTGTAGACTACGCCATCGGCGTGAAGATCTTCGATAAGCTCAGTTGCGACACGTGTGAGAGCCTCTTCCGTTTGCATGACTCCGCAGGTGACGCCAAATCCCTCCAAATACTCAACTAAGTTGCCCTTGTTGGCACCGCGAAAAAACCACTGAGCCAGCTCTTCTGGGTCTTCAGTGGCCAAGGTGAGGTCCTTAACATCATGGGCCAACTCAATGATTGTCTGTGGTCGCAAACTCCCGTCCAAGTGATTGTGAAGGAGAACCTTTGGCATGCGGGCAAGGGTTTTTGGGGCGATCGTCTCTGTCATGAGTCTTCCTATCGTTCAAGCAGTACGGCTGAACCCTGGCCGCCACCGACACAAAGGGCAGCGATCCCGTACCTTAAGTTTTGGCGCTTCATTTCTTTCAGCATCGTCAACACGATGCGGGCACCGCTAGCGCCAACTGGATGCCCAAGAGCAATTGCGCCCCCGTTCACGTTGAGTCGCTCAAGTGGTATCTCCCCGAGGCTGCGGTTACGATTCAACTCTTGGCGACAAAAACTCTTTGATTTTGAAGCTTGCAAACAAGCAAGGACTTGAGCTGCGAACGCTTCGTTGATTTCAAACAAATCGATGTCGCTCAATTCGAGCCCATTCTTCTCAAGCAAAGCCGCCATGGCGTAAACGGGACCTAAGCCCATCCTCTGTGGTGCTAAGGCGACGGTAACGCAGTCTCGAACATAACCAAGTGTTTCAGTATCGGGTTCAAGTGCCTGAGGGCTCGCCACGAGCATGGCGCAAGCGCCGTCAGTGACAGCGCAGGAGTTCCCCGCCGTCACTGTGCCATAGTTGCGAGTAAAAACACTTCTAAGTTTCGCAAGGGCTGCCAAATCCTGATTGGGTCTGACAGAAGTATCGTCTCTAATCGCCTCGGCTTCGGTGATACAAACAACGGACTCTTCTCGGAGACGTTCCTGAGATCGAGCCGCCCGCTGGTGGCTCATGAGCGCATATTCGTCTTGAGCCGCCCGCGTGATGCCAAATTCCCTGGCCAGGTTTTCCGCGGTTTTGCCCATGCTCAAGCCACAGATGGGATCGGTCAAGCCTTCCAAGAGGGCAATCCGTGGGCGCAAGAATCGCGGGCGGAACTTGAGTAGCTCACGTATTCTCGCCACAGAGGTCTTGGCGCGGCCCAGTTGTGAGAAAAGGGACTTCATTTCGTTGCCGAAGTAGAATGGATAGGAACTCATCGATTCGGTTCCGCCCACCAAAAATACTCGGTTTGATGGTCGATCTCGACGATGGAAAACCTGAGCCAGGGCCTCCATACCTGAAGCACAGTTCCTTTGAACCGTGAGTGCTGGGACGGATTCATCGATGCCAGCACGCAAGCTGATAACACGCGCGATATTGGCAACCGTAGCGTCAGGCCCAACGCAACCGAAGATCACTTCGGCAATCCGCTGTGCCATTTCGGGATGGCGCGCCAAGAGATGTTTGCAAGCGATGCTGCCCAGTTCATCGGCGCCGATGTTGGCGAACTCCCGATTGGCCAAGGCGAAAGGAGTGCGCGCACCATCAACGACGACGAGTTCTTGATCTTGTTGCTTCAAGAGAGCGCCTCCTTCTTTGTTGTTGCCCAGGTGCCGATGCCGCCAGTGAATGGTGGGAATCCCATGCCGAAGACAGAAGCGAGGTCGAGATCGTTCGAGTCTTTGACGACACCTTCCGAAAGAATCTGCTGAGCCTCTCGGCGTAGGACCTGAGTGAGGCGGTCTTCAATGACTTGCTTCGACCATGTGCGCGCTTCCGGGTGGACTTGGGCCAAACGATGAAGTTCTTGGTCGCTACGCGCCTTCTTCTTTCTACCTCGCCACCGATAGTAGCCAGTCTTTGTTTTGCGGCCAAATTCACCGCGTTCGACGAGCCTTGTAAGGAGCAAGGGCGACTCAAATCCCAATTCCGGGATACTTGCAAGATAGTCGCAAACGTGTTTGATGATGTCGAGTCCGACCGAGTCCATCAGTTCGAAAGGCCCCATGGGGAGTCCGAATCTACGTGCCGCCGATTCAATGGCGGCCAGGGGTGCCCCTTCGGTTAGTAGCTTTTGGGCCTCAAGAAGATAGGGGGCTAATAGACGATTGACCACAAAGGCCGGACAGTCTGCAACAATGACCGGCGTCTTGCCCAAGTGTCGACAGAACCGAGTGAGTCGTGCGAGAGTCTTGTCGGTTGCTCCTGGCCCACGGACGATTTCAACGAGGGGCATCTTGGGCGCAGGGTTAAAAAAGTGCAATCCGTAGAGGCGCCTTCGGCCGGGGAGAGCCTTGGACAAATCGGCGATGCTCAAACTCGACGTGTTCGTGCAGATGATCGCTGTCTTGTTGGCATGTTCGACGATCGAAGCAAGAACTTGGCTCTTGAGTTCGGCTATTTCGGGTACAGATTCGATGACGAGTTCGGCAGCGCTCAAGTCTCTATAGTCATCAGTGAGTATCAATCGATCTTTGATGGTGCGCGCTGCATGGGGCGTGAGGCGTCGGCGTTTGACGCGCAGGGCCAGTTCCTTGTCGATGGCCTTGTTGGCGGCAACAAGAGCTTTGCCCAAAGGGTCAAGCAAGACGACGTTTCTTCCCGCAGTCAGCAATGCCGTGGCAATGCCTGATCCCATGACTCCGGCACCAATGACAGCGACACGATTAATTGGTGCTAGACGCTTGGCATCGTAGTCATAAGGGGAACCACGGTCCTTGTCGCGATTGCGGCGAAAAATGGAGATCAGGTTCTTCGCGACTTCACCTTGCGCCAGAGCTAGAACCCCATCATGTTCGAAATCCAGTCGTTCTTCCAAGCTCGCTTTTGTTGACTGCCTGAGAATGGACAACAAGGCAAGAGGGGCGGGGTAATGGCCTTGTGTTTGCGCCATGACTTTTCTGCCGGCGAGACCTATGAAGATCTTCCGAACCAAAGCGATCTCTTGGACGAGGTAATCCAGCAAGCCGACTGAGCGAAATACGGGATTGCCGGTATGTCCATGAGCGATGGCGGCATTGAGATTGTCAAGCCAAAATCTGGCTCGACCCTGAAGAAGACTTTGGGGACAACACTCTGCCACCAACCCGATTTTTCTAGCACGTCTGCCAGATGCGAGTCGACCTGAGAGAAGCATGGGTAAGGCCTCTTTCAACCCCACCTTATTGACGAGTCGGGTCGTACCTCCCCAAGCCGGGAGGATACCGAGGCGAACTTCCGGAAGGCCCAACTTCGTCTTTGCGTCGTCACTCGCCAAACGGATGTTGCAGGCGAGCGCCAATTCCAAACCACCACCGACGCAGGTTCCTGCGATGGCAGCAACAGTCGGAAAACTCAGGGCCTCCAGGCGGCAAAAGAGATCTTGCCCACGGACGATGAAATCTGATATCTGCTTTTCGCTTGAGTATTGAGCCAGAACATCGAGGTCAGCTCCCGCACAAAAGACTGCGGTCTGCTGGCCTGTGATAATGAGGCCTCGCGCGTGCGATTGTTGGCCCTCCAGGTGGGCCAGAACGGTCTCGAATTGGGCCATGGTCTCGGGATTCAAGATGAAAGGGCGGCCTCCTGGTTCGCCAAGGGTGAGCAGGAAGATGCCATCGTCCACCGCCAATTGGAGGGCAGTCAAGTTGTCCAAATCATGGGTTGCCATCAGCGGCCTTTCCGATTTCGCCGCGACACCAACTCAGAAGGTGTCGCTGGATCGGCAAGATACTCAAAATGGCCCAAGTCGGAGTGTACTCCGACAAAATTTTGTCGATGGTCAAGAGACGTTCGTTCTCAGAGCATGGAGCCGAGGGAGCGCTGTCAAGGCTGCAGAGCGTCCCATGGCCAAAATCTCGTCCATCTCCAGGAAGTCAGCCCAACTGGTATTGCCAAGATCAGGGCGAATAACAAGATCTGCCTCTAAGGCAGCTTGATCGTTAAAAAGCTGGCAGCCAATCGCGTCCATACGATTGATAACCTCAAGGCCAGATTCAAAACTTGTTTTCTTTTCTAAGGGTGGAGAGAGGTCAACAGCGACCACCAAATCCGGTTTGTGTTTCTTGGCTGTTTCCATGGGAATGGCGCAGAGGACACCGTAGTCCGATAACACGTGCTCATTTCGCAAGACGGGCGGAAAAATGCCCGGCAGAGCCGTACTGCCGATGATGGCGGAGAAAACCTCTCCTTCAGCAATATCAACTCTCTCGCCCAAGACCAGATCGGCGGCGACGATGGTGAGAGGGATAGTAAGCTCCTCGATGGGTACGTTCTTCATGAGCGAATCGAGGCAATCCTCCATCGGACGATTGCTCAAGATCCCCGGGCGTGAAACAAAACGGTGGAAAGCCACTGTGGCTCGCAAGTAGCTACGAACTCGGCCAACAATTCGGCCCCAAGCTCGCGCGGATTCGCTGAGTCCGGATGGGTCGTCGTCGGTCGAATGACCCGCTCCTCTTGATGCCTTGAGCATGCGGTTGTAGTACCGCAAGAATTTTGGGTCGTGGACGTAGTCATGAACTCGCTGCGTGATGAGCTCAGCATCAGGGCAATCACAATAAAGAGCGCCCACGAAAGCGCCGATGGAAACTCCGATGATCCGGTCGATTTGGAATCCAGCTTGTTCGAGGACCTGAAGAACGCCGAAATGGGCGAATCCCCGTGCTCCGCCTCCGCCAAGGATGAGTGTCGTACCTCCGGCTCTTTTTCTCTCAGACCGTTTCACTCTGCGACCTTGTTCAGTGCTGAGTCGCGCATGGGGCGAAGGTCCAGGATGCGTTGTTCCTTGGTTTCGGTTTCCATGCCGATTCGCTCGAGCATTTCATCGAGATTGTGGATTCGGATGTTGTTGAACTGAATTTCAGCACAGGCTCTGGAACGCTGTTGAATGCGATCAATGATCGCTCTAAATTCCGTTCCTTCAGCCAAGGCGAGGTGCAAGGTGAGTTCATCAACCTCGAATGGGTCGTCATCGGGCTTGCTGATGACAATTTGCCATTCTTCAATGTCGGCCTCTGCATCTAGGAGTTCAAAAATCGAATTGAAATTGACATAGGTTCCTTTGATTTTCGACAATTCGAGATTTTTGACGTTGGAAACACGGCGAACGATGCTGGACATGCGTGGCAACCTCCTGCCACATCCGGGGCAGCGTTCCCAAGTCAGGCCACCTTCGATGAGATCACCGGTTCGATAGCGCAAGAGCGCTGAACCACGACCTTCAAGAGTGGAATAGACCAATTCGCCGCTTTCTCCGTCATTCATGATCTCGCCCGTCTTCGGATCGACAATTTCAACAATGCTTAGATCGGGTGAGAGATGAAATCCTGTGTTGTCTGCGCCGACACATTCTGTCCAACATTGTCTCGCTTCAGTAAATCCAAAAACGCTGGCCACCTTCGCGTTCTCTGAACCCATGTCCTGAAGCAAGCTAATAATCTTTTTCTTAAGGGTTCGGGAGACAGCTTCGCCGCCTAGAGCCACGCGCTTAATGGACGAGAGTCTCGCGCCAGCCCGATGAGCCGAGCGGAGCAGGTGATAGGCATATCCGGGCATACCAACGATTGCAGTGGGCTCCATTCTCTGCATCAGGTCAATGATCCTTGTGCCTCCCATGGCCTTGCCACCACCAGTATTGAGCGTGAGGATGCCACCGGCTTCAGCACAGGCTGCCACTTGCCAAAACGCCAAGTGAGGAGCGTAGGGGAAGAAGCTCAGAACTTTGTCGGCTTTCGGATCTAACCCCAAGACGCGAACGATGCGTCGTCCGGTTTCACGAAGTAGAGCTTGGTCATAAGGAGTCAAGAAAAAAGGAATAGATGATGCGCTTCTTCCGGTGGTGAAGAACATCTGCGTTGGATTGTATTCGCGCAACAATTCCTGTTGCAATCCTTCTTCTCCCTTGATCAACCGCCGGAGCAGGAATTTCAATTTGGCACCGGTTGGCAATTCCTGTTGGATGAGTTCTTTGGACGGCTGCAGAATGAAGTCTCTGGGGCCGCTTCCTGCCTCCGCGTTGGGCAAGAGTTCTTTTTTGCTTGTGAAGGGGAGCCGGGCCAAGTCCGAGAGGTCTTTGAGATCGTCGAGCGGAATGTGCCCTATCTTGGCGAGATGGCGATAGTGGGGACTAAACGGCAGGACTTGCTCGGTGAGATAGCGGCGCAATTTCTTGATCTGCATCCGCTTGGTCTCTTTGGGGTCGCATTCGTCCCATCGAGATCTCATAGAAACCTCCCCGCATTTCAAGCCAAGTGCCTGAGATCATCCCAGCCCATTACACTGAGCTTGCAAGGATGCAGGCAACATCCCCCCACTTCTCTATCGGACATAACGCCCAATAGCTTGATACGGAGCAGTTTCTCTGGTGTTGGGCATCTCTTGATTAGGTTGTTTTGGGAGGCCGGGAACGAGATAAGCCCCAAGTCGCCCCGAGGATGAGGAACATCTTGATGCCTTCGATTGTTGTGGAGGCGCGATGGAGATTGTTGAAGCGAAGGCGTTCGTCCGTCAAGACGTCTCTTGCAGTGAAGTCAATGGCTCGGCCAACCTCAACAGCTTCTGGGATGAGATAGAATCGAAACACGAGTGCCAGCAGAAAAGCCAAGGTTGCGGCCACGATTGCCCAACGGCGACGGCTCTTCAAGAGCAACAAGACGGCGCAGAGTCCAAGTGCCAATTGTGCGTTTCCGTAGTGGAGAAAAAACTTCCTGTTGAGTTCAGATGCGACGTAGCGCAGTGCCTGCGGCCTGGCAGTTTCCGCTTCAAGTTGGGAAAAAATTTCGTTGGCTCGTCTGAGCCGATTGGGTTTCAAAGTCGAAAATGTGCTGCCAGCGACATAGGCCATGGAAATGCTCAGAAAGAGCCAACCACCCAGCAGCCAAAACGTCATCGACGACCCTGTTTTTTCTGTCGAGTTCATTGTTTCTTCTTCTTTCTGCGGTGAGGCGCTTTGGTGACACTTCCAGGTCACACTTTGGGGTTTCTTCTGCCGATGATAGTGTGGGGAAGTACTCGGCTGCTCAAGGTTGAATCAACATTTGAGAGGCTTGTCCTTTCGAAAGTTGAACGCCCACATGGCGCGCGGAACTACAGGAGAATGTCATGACGTGGACAACACTGGCGATCACTATTGCGATCTTGATCTTAGGTTTCCTGGGGGCTCCCTTGATTATCTGGACCGCAGCTTTTACTGGCATGCTCTACTTTCTGGGAGCCCCCACGTGGCTCATCGTACTTCTGGTGTTGCCATTCTTACTCTTTTGTATTCCACCTCTGCGGTCTCGACTCTTCGGCGGAAAAATTGCGGGCTTTCTCAAAAAAGCGGGCCTACTACCTGTTATCTCGGAGACGGAGCGTGTTGCTCTCGAAGCCGGGACGGTTTGGATGGATGGCGAGTTATTCTCCGGCAACCCTGATACCAAGAAACTCCTGGAACCTAAGGACACGGTACTGCGCCCTGACGAACAAGCCTTCTTGGACGGGCCGGTGGAAGAAGTCTGTCGTTTGGTTGATGACCTACAATGCTGGAAAGACAAGGACTTGCCTCCAGAGGTATGGACCTTTCTCAAGAAGAACGGTTTTTTCGGTCTTATTGTTTCGAAGGAACATGGCGGTTTGGAATTGAGTTCGAGTGGCTTGAGTGCCGTGGTTCACAAATTGGCGTCCAGGTCCTTCGCTCTCAGTGTGACCGTGATGATTCCCAATTCCCTTGGCCCGGCAGAGCTCCTGCATCTCTATGGTACGGATGAACAAAAAACTGAATATCTCCCCAAACTAGCCAGTGGCGAGCACATGCCTTGCTTTGCTCTCACCGAACCCAACGCTGGAAGCGATGCCGGATCGATTGAAGCGGATGGGAAGGTGTTTAAGAACGAAGCTGGCGAGCTCATGCTCGAGCTGAATTGGAACAAACGATATACCAGTCTGGCCACTGTCAGCACCATCATTGGCCTAGCCTTCAAATTGCATGATCCTGAGAATCTCCTGGGTCAAGGCGTGTCCCCTGGCATCACTTGTGCCCTCATTCCGACAGAAACTCCAGGGGTTTCGGCAAACGAAAGGCATGACCCCCTCGGCGTACCGTTTCACAACTGTGCGATCTACGGTGAGAACGTCGTCGTTTCGGTTGATACGATTATTGGTGGCCCCACCTTTGCCGGTCAAGGCTGGCGCATGCTCATGGAGTGCCTCGCCGCTGGCCGAGGAATCGCTTTGCCTGCAGCCATGGTGGCCAACGCCAAGTTGGTTTCACGGGCCAGCGGCGCCTACAGCATGTTGCGCTATCAGTTTGGCATGCCAATCGGCAAATTTGAAGGCATCGAAGAACCCTTGTCTCGGATTGGTGCCATGACCTACCTCATGGAAGCGGCACGACGCTACACCTGCTCCGCTCTCGACTCAGGACACAAACCTTCGGTGATTTCTGCGATTGTCAAATGTCATTTTACTGAAATGTCCCGTCGAGTTACGAATGATGGAATGGACATTGTCGCCGGAGCTGGTATTTCGCAAGGTCCTCGAAACATCTTGGCCAACAGTCATATCGCCAGTCCAATCGCGATTACTGTGGAAGGTGCAAACATCCTAACTCGCTCGATGATCATATTCGGGCAAGGTGCGATGCGCTGTCACCCATGGGCTCGTGCCCAAGTCGACGCACTTGCAAAGGATGACATCGTTGCATTTGACCGCGCTTTCTTCAGTCACGTGCGCCATTTTACCAGGAACTTGTTTCGCAGTGTCCTGCTCAGTGTCAGTCGAGGATGGTTGGCGAGCAGTCCGGTCACTGGCCCCACTGCCCACTATTGGCGTAAGCTCAAGTGGGCTTCTGCTTCCTTCGCCCTCCTTTCTGATTGCGCCATGATCTCCTTGGGCGGTAAGCTGAAACGCCACGAGAGGCTTTCGGCACGGTTAGGAGATGTTCTTTCTTGGATGTACTTTCTGACCGCTGTTCTGAAACGCTATGAATCGGACGGCCGGCGAGAAGAAGATTTACCTCTGGTCAAACTCGCCGCCGAAGAGTGCCTTGCAGAGATCCAAAAGGGCTTCGATGCCGCTTACCCCAATTTTCCTGTGCCCTATTTGGGCAAGATCATGGGCGGCCCAGTGGCCCTTTGGTCCCGACTCAACCCAATAGGGCGCAGTCACCACGATCGCTTGGGGAGTCAAGTCGCAGCCATTCTTCGACATCCGGGTCCTCAACGCGAGCGGCTTTTCGACTTGATGTACGTACCCGAATCCAAGGACGAGGCCTTGGGGCGTTTGGAGCAAGCCCTTGTGATCGCTACTGAAGGTCTTCGGATCGCCAGCAAGATCAAACAAAGCATGAAGGAGGGGAGACTCGAGCGCGGGCGTCCAGAAGCACGCTTATACGAGGCCATTGAAGCTGGAGTGATAACTAAGCAAGAAGCCGAGACTCTCAAGCAAGCGGTGGCCGCTCGTAACGACGCTATTCAAGTCGATAGTTTTCCCGTGGAGGTCTTTGACAAAGCGACTCCGACCCCTGGGTTTGCTTAGCCCTGCGGTTGAGGTTGGCCAATGCACGTGGCGTAGATGACACCTTCGGTGAGTGGGCGATGAAAAAGTTCGTTGACTTGGTCGTCAAAGTACCCGCCGATACCACTGACCCCAAGATCGAGCTTGAGGGCCGCCAAATTGATACGTTGACCAATGTGACCGGCATCTAGGTTCAGATAGCGATAGGCACGCTCGCCCGTGGATGTCACAGCATCGTCTATGTCGGCGAGATGATAGACAATGACACTGGCATCTCGCATGAGTTCTTGTCCGAGCCCGATCTCGCAATCTTCGCGAGCAAAATAACCCCGGCGCAGTAGAAGTACACGTGAATTACAGGGATCGTAGCGGTAAAGCCCCGCGTCTAATCCTTCGACTCGATGGACCGACAAGTATGTGGCAATGCGAGCTGGATCAAGAAACTGACCGCTCTTGTCCGCTTTGATTCCGCGATATCCGAAACCCAAGATCATTCCCAACTGTTCGCTCGTCATGGTGGCACCAGTGAATGTTCTGGTTGATCGCCGGAGGAGGATTGTCGGGCCCAGGTCGTCTTCCCAAGAGATGGGGCGGCGACTCAATGCAAAGGTGAGTTGAGCGGTGCTGCCCACCAAGGGCTCAGGCATCTTGGGGCGTGTGGACGGTGACTCTTGGGCCGTGATCATGGCCGCCTGATGCACTCTTTGGATGTTGTTCTCGACTAGATTCCCTGTGATTGCAGTACTGACACCCAAGGGTTCGACCGGGGCTGTGTCATCAGGCAGCGCGGCCAAGATCAAGGTTGACTCAGCCTCCTTGTTGAAAAACATCATCTCATCAATGGCTTGATCGTTGAAGTGGCTGATTGTCGTCGGAGCGTAACCAAGCTCGCTTCCGAAAGTCATGAGGTTGCCAAGCACGTGTCCTGTGTCCAAGAGGATGCGGCGATAAGCGCGGTCGTGGTAGCGCCAGCTCGACCGAAGAAAAACGGCACTCAACAAGATGACGATCTTGGCAGTCCCCAAGGATAGAGGTTCATTCGTGTGGGCTTGCAGGTCGCGCCAGTAGTCGCCTTCCAAGACGGGTGCCAAAGTGTGGTCCTTGACTTGGAAGTTGTAAATCCCATCTTCAACATTGTTGACTTGGCGGAGAGCGACATAGATCTCAGTGGGGTAGAGTGCACCAGCTGAAGGCGCAGATCGAAAGAACACCGGTTCGTCGTGAGTCGGTTGTTGCGCCGTCACTCCGTTGATGTGGAGGAGCAAGGTTGCCAGCCTGCTCAATTCATAGTCGGGTGAAGTCGGATCAGGTTGTTGGAGGATTGGCCGGTCGTCTTCTTCGTCACGTGCTAAGAGGAGGTGTGGCCGCAATTCCACGCGCGTCTTGGAATGAAATTCCTTGAAAGGCCTGGGTTGAGCGCTCCAGTCCACTTCGGGCATATTGCCGATCGTCTCGGGGTCATACTTGGTTGCATTATGATATTCACTTGATGTTGACACGAGCGCTCCCTTGTTGCCAAAGGTGTAACACCAGACCCCAGGTCAAGAAAAGCCGAGCTACCCCCAAACTTGATTGCTCCTCAGCTCTTGTGGGGACGAATCCGCGATGAGGTTCAGGCGAGTGCCATTGATTTGTGGTGATTTGACGAGTGTGGCGATCTAACCCAAAGAATGCCCATCATCATTTTTGTTTACAAACTGCAAACTCACGTTGCTTCCAACCTCGATGCCAGTCGATTCCCTTTTCAGCCAGAACATGAGCCAAGTGAAGAATACAATGAGGGCAAGCATGACGGTGAGGAAGATGAATATGTGCTTGTTCTTCATCGTTGATTCTCCTTTCTTTCCTAATTGGTTCATCCGCTGGCGTACGACGCCAAGAACGCGCATCAACCATCTTGCGACTCAAAGAGGACCGAGAAAAAGCCGCTGGCAATTACCAGTGGCTCGTGAAAGTGATGATCGACGTCGCGACTATTTCGCCTTCTTGACGTGTTGATCAAAAAGGATGCTGTTGCCGTCAGGATCCTCAAGAACGAAGCTCGCAGGTCCGGTCTTTGACTCGTCTGCTTCATTCGTCAATTTCAAGCCAGATTTCTTCAGACTACGTTGAATGTCACGCACGTCAGTAAACTGCTTGAGAGTCTCCTTGTTTTGATTCCAGCCTGGATTGAATGTCATGATGTTCTTCTTGAACATGCCTTGGAACAACCCGATGACGCAATCGCCGTTCTTCATGATCAGCCAATTTTGTTTCTGAACACCATGGAACTTCTTGAAGCCGAGTTTCTCATAGAAGGCACGTGATTTGGCGATGTCCTTGACCGCAAGGCTGACTGAAAACGCGCCTAATTGTAACTTGTTGACCTTCTGATTGTCAGCAGGTGCTGTCCCAGCTTCACTTGGAGAAGATCTGAAAGACAAAAGAGCGACGAGCCCGACAACAAGAAAGACGTTCAAGTTATACATAAAAGATCGTTCCTCATGATTGCTGCTTCCTCGAGTGTCCGGTATTGGCGGACATGCACGCGCATAAAGCAGGAGAATATTTCGACTGGGTTTATTGGATTCTATGGTTGCAGTCTATCGAAGGCGCTACTACTCTGCTTGTCAAATCTTGCGAAACAGACCGACTTTTTCCAGGTCTTGCTGTCATAGAGATTTTTGGCCGCTGTTGTCTTTTCGACCAAGGGTTCGTGCAAGCATGGAAGAGATTGTCGAAAATGGGCCGAAGTCGCCACCGGACTATGTCCAACGTGTGAACTGGGCGATTGACTTCGTTCTTGAGCAATTGAGTCGGCCAATCAAGCTGGATGACGTTGCTCGAGTTGCTTGCTTTTCACCCTTTCATTTTCACCGAGTCTTCCGTTCTCTGATGGGGGAAACCCTAGCAGATTTCATTACTCGCGTCAGGCTTGAACGTGCCATGAGCATGTTGACTCGTGACCCAAGGAAGTCGATAACACAGATTGCATTGGCCTGCGGTTTTGTGTCTCCTTCAAATTTTTCTCGGGTCTTCAAACAGGCCTATGGCGCACCACCAAGTCGCTACGACATTTTGGGGCATCGCGAAAAGAAGCGAGCAGAATTGAACGCCGCCACCTTGGCAGATACTGGCTTTCACTTGGACCGCTTGTCACCTGGCGAGAATCCAGATGGTTTTGTGGTCAACATGCGCGAGCTTCCTGCTCGCACCGTCGCCTACATTCGTATCCTGGATCCCTACCACATCGACGCTGTCGCTGGCGCTGCGGAACGCTTAATTGTTTGGGCGGAAAACCGCGGCTTGGCCGACGGTCAATGGCTCGGCTACATGTGGGACGACCCGGAAATCGTTGCCCTCAAGGATTGTCGTTACGACATAGGGCTTGAAATTGATCACTTTGAATCTGAAGGCGAAATCGGCAGTCTCAGTTTTCCAGCCATGTTGGTGGCAGAGGTCGAGCTCAAAGGTTCAGTCGAATTGGAAGTACGTGCTCTAGACTGGCTCTTCGGGACATGGCTGCCAACGAGTGGCTACGTACCGTCTGCACAACCATGTTTCGAGTCCTTTATTGGCCGCCCGTTCGCCCATGGCACCAAGTACTTTGAACTTCATGCCCAAATTCCTGTTGAGCGAGGATAGCGTTCCGACTCATTGGATCGGGCTCAATTGCGGTCACGATTTGTGCGTTTGCACTGAGTCGGACTCAAAGGTCAACTCTCCGATTCATTCATGATTGCTCTTGAATGTTCAATGGCAGCGGTGTGCTCGAATTCGAGGAATGAGCGGCGAGCGTCCATCGGTCGTGAGCGGCGAATGACGACGAGGTTAGGCGCTATGCTGCTGCCCTTGGCCGCAAGGTCGTGACGAGTGTGGTTAGTCGCCAAAATACTTGCCGATCACCTCACGAAGGACTTCCGGCTTGATGGGCTTGGACACATAGTCGTCCATACCAGCGTCGATGCAGATCTCGCGATCGCCTTTCATGGCGTTGGCCGTCACCGCTACGATAGGGATCTCAACGCCACGTTCTCGAAGTTCGTGAGTGGCGTCTAAGCCCCCCATGACTGGCATCTGTAGATCCATGAGAATCATGTCGAAGTCGTCGTCGGCTTCAGTCATGTCGAGGGCGATCGCACCGTTCTCAGCCAAGAATGTTTCAAATCCCCATTTGTGCAACATGCTGACAATGAGTTTCTGATTGATCAGGTTGTCTTCTACCACAAGCACGCGTCCCTTCTTGGGACTATCTGAGCGTGGCGGTGTGATTTCGATTTCTACCACGGAGTCTTCCTTTTCGTCGACTTGGTTGAGTGCTTGGAGCAACAGATTGTAAAGTTCTGACGCTTTGAATGGCCTGAAGAGATGCAGAGGGCTCTTGTTCGTCAGCTCGCCTCCTCTTAGCTGGCCTCCGACCGTGATGACGCGGGGTTTCGGACCGGCTGCCTCGTCGATGGTCTTGATGAATTCATCGCACGATTTGGAATCGAGATCCAAATCAACGATAGCCACTTCGTAGTTTGAGGCATGTTGTGTCTGTTCAGACAGTTTTGAGAGCAGCGATGGAAGGTCTGAAACAAAATCAGGCTTGAGTTTCCACGACCTGAGTAGTTCGTCGAGATTGCGCGTTTCCGTTTCGTCGCTCTCTATAACGAGGACGGGCAGACCCTCCATCTGAGGGTTGTTGCTTCCGCTGTCCATCGGGCCGTCGCTTTCACTTGCTCTTTCAACTTTCGCAGTGAAATGGAACGTACTACCGGAACCTGGTTTGCTTTCGGCCCAAATCTTGCCATCCATCAGATTGACGAGTTGTTTCGAAATTGCCAAGCCGAGGCCAGTTCCACCATACTGCCGTGTCGTTGAACCGTCTGCTTGGATGAAGGGCGAGAAGATCGCTTCGAGTTGGTCTTCGGCAATGCCGATGCCGCTATCTTTCACCATGAAGTGAAGGTCGATAATACCGTTCTCTTCCGATTGGCGCTCGACTTCAACAGCGACGCTACCTTTGTCTGTGAACTTGATGGCATTGCCGATCAGATTGATCAAGATCTGTCTTAGCTTTGCTGAGTCGCCATTTACGATTGTGGCGATGGTCGGTTCAGAGCGGCAGAGCATACGTACATTCTTGGCATTCGCCGAATGCGCAAGAACACGCGCAGTATCGCAAACGTGATCGTGGATACTGAATTTGTGCAGGTCAAGTTCCATGCGGCCTGCTTCAATCTTGGAGAAGTCGAGAATGTCATTGATGATGATCAAGAGCGCTTCAGCCGAAGAGTCGACGATCTCAAGGTATTCTTTTTGCTCATCGTCCAAGTCGGTATCGAGAGCTAGTTCTGTCATCCCAATGATGCCATTGAGTGGCGTTCTAATTTCGTGACTCATGTTGGCCAAGAATTCTGATTTCGATCGCGTCCCTTCTTCTGCTCTCTCTTTGGCCCGGACCAAATTCTTGTTGAGTTGGATGAGTTCGAAGGTTCTCTCTTCGACTTCACTCTCTAAGTTATTGCTGTAGTTGGCGAGTTCAACATCTCTTTGTTGAATACGAGCCAACATCAAGTTGAACAATTCAACGAGCCGGCCAATTTCATCATTGCCCAGTTTCTGGGCCCGCAATGAATAGTCCTTGTTCTCCGAGATGCGCACAGCCACACTCGAGAGACTGGCAATCGGATCAGAGATGATCTTCTGCATGCGCATGGCCAAGAGGTAGGCCAAGCCCAAGATGGTGACCATAAGCAGGAGCGCCATTTGAACGAGGCGACCCCGGAGTAGTTTTTCATCACTTCTGTCACTGCGGATTGCAATGTGCCCCAAGATCTGGCCATCCAATTGAACCAACTGAGTCACGGAAACCGTATCGTCAGTGAACTGAGCACCTTTTTGATTGAGTTTCTTCGGTTCCCATGGTTCGCTCTGCTTGCGAGTGTAAGAGGCAAAAGGCTCACCGTTTACGTCGAGGACGACGCAATTGATGACGTGGGATTGTTCCTTCAAGACACTGAGCCCAGCCTCGGCGTCATCCTTCAATTCGAACTGGAGTGGGGCGCGGACGTTTGTTGCGATGACTTTAGCGATGGTCTTGACCTGATCGATCTTGTTGGATCGGAGCATACGCATGTTGGCGAGAAAGAGGCCGCCGCAGGCCAGAGTCAACACAAGTACGCAGGAGCACATGATGACCCATGTGATTTTGGCTCGAATCGAAATGTCGCGAAAATGTCTCACGCTACTTCTTCTTCACTATCCGCGCTGCCATCTTGAGGATCTGCGATGAGATCTTCATTTTGGCAGCTTTCACTGCGTTTGGGTTCGCCTCGAAGGCGATCTTCTTGTTCACGATCAGAAGGTTGATCATTCCTCCTTGGTCAGCGAATTTCTTCTTTTCGCCAACGAGTAGAATGGAATTCCTTCGAGCAAGGTCAACGACTCTTGTTACTTCGGCATCTGAGAGAGAACTACTGACAAACAAAACCTGTGTCTTTCTGATATCACTCAAGTTCTTGAATCTCTTAACGACAATTTTTCTTTTCTTAATCGGTTTCAGCTTTGATAAGAGGTCAAGGTTCTTGCCGAATGGGTCTTTACCCACGACGCCGACGACGATGGTCTTGGACTTCGCTGGAAGCGCCTGTTTTGGCCAGGTCACCCAGCGGATGATCCGGTAGATAAATAGGGCCTTGATGCGATACTCGTTGTCGAGCAGCGAACCGGTATCTGTTGTGCGTCCCTCGGCCTCTTCAACTGGACTGATATCGCTCACTGCATGGCCGCCGACTGCGAGCACGAAAATGCACAAAAGCGCGAGTGCTCCTCGTTTCGGTCTCTTTGTCGAATGCCAGAGTGTCATTAGAAAGTGAAGTCCAACCAGAAATATGCAGTGCGTTCGATTTCGCTAGACCGCCGGCCAAAAGTTCCTGTGAATTCAGGGTGACGATCATCAAGGAGGTTGCGAACGCCTATAGCCGCTTCCAAATTCTCCAAGACTTGCCATCTGATTTGTAAATCAACGCGGAAAAAACTCGGAATGTCACGTGAGCGAATGTTGTCAGTCCAATACAGCGTCGTATTGAATTGCAGATCTTCGGTGATATCCCAATTAGCCCTGAAGACCACACGATGACTTGGGCTCGCTCCTTCAGCCGAGTTGAACTGTGGGTCAGTCGAACCTGCATCATGAATACTGACGTCGATGAAACTGTAACTTGCTGAGAGCTTGATGGATTCGACGGGGCGCCACTGTGCAGCGACCTCCACACCCCAGGACTCACCCTTAGCTTTGTTGTCATTGATGGCGACAAGGAATGGAATGCCACCAATGATGGAAGGCCCCAAGATGTCATCAGTGGCCAAGTTATCGTAGTCATTGTAAAAGAGTGCAATGTCGAATGAGAGATTCTCCAATGGCCGCACGCGATAACCAGCTTCGAAAGCCAGCATGTCGATGGACTGCGCGTACTGGTTGGCAAGTATCAGCGGGATGATCGGTCCGCCGCCGAGATCGACAGGAGCAACCCTCAGGGTTAGATCCTGCGGAGCCCGTTGAGGAGTCTCGACAGCTCGTGAAGCAGCGATCCAGACGGTGTGCTCGGCTGCGGGTGTCCAAATGAGGCGAACACTCGGCTGAATTTCGAAGCCACTGAAATCGTTGTGTGAGAACTTACTGCCGACGATGAGCTTGAGTTCGTTTTCAACCAGGCTGATTTCGTCCTTAACGAAGGCGTTGAAAATCTGATACTGCCTATCAGAGGGAGCAGCAAAAATCTGGAAGCCACCATCAATGTCGTCCGAAATGTAGCGATATCCCAGCCCCCAGATCACTTGGTGAGAATCGCTCAGCGCGAAGCGATGTTGGAAATCCAAGTCATAGGTATTGCGCGTGTCCTTGAAGAGTCCATCTGTTCTTTCAGTGCGATCGACATAAATGCGCAAAGTCAGGTCCTGAGTATCGCTAACTTTGTGAGTCCATTTGGCATTGAGATTGGCACCAGCCAAGGCGATCGTGTCGTTCAAGACGTTGGCCAAGTTTGGCGATGTTGGATCGGAAATATCGATAGTCTGTTCGGCGTTACCGTTGTAGACGTCACCCTGAACGGTCAGCTCATCGACGCTTGAGAGGAGCATGTCGAGGCGGAAACCAAACTGCGCCATATTCCAATCGGCGTTGGTGTCCTTGTTGTTTGCATCGACATAGTCGTCGCGGTCGAAATATTGGCCGTAGACACGCAGGTGAGCGTCCTCGCCGACCTTTGTACCGTAAGTGAAGACGCCTTCAATGTTGTTGGAGCCAACGATAGTCTTGACGCGTCCTCCCAGAGTATCCTCCGCCTTCTTAGTAATGATGTTGATAATGCCGTTAACAGCATTCGCCCCCCAAAGTGTGGCTCCAGGTCCCCGAATGACCTCGATGCGGTCGATATTCTCCACCGGTGTTGTTTGTTGATTCCAAAAAGTACCGGAAAACAAGGGCGTGTAGAGAGTGCGTCCGTCCATGAGAACCAACATCTTGCTGGCGAAGACACTATTGAATCCCCGTGCCGTGACAGCCCAGCGATTGCGATTGATTTGAGCCACTTCAATGCCAGGAACAAGACGCAGAGCTTCTGGGATGGACCGTGCGCCAGCTCTTTGGATGTCGTCTTGGGTCACGACAAAGATGGCAGCTGGCGATTTCGAAAGAGGCTGAGCGCTCTTCGAAACCGAGGTGACCTCCATGTCTAGTAGATCCGCCAAACTCAAATCACTGAGTTCGGCTATGTCCTCTTGGGTGC
>JAJRYU010000464.1 GCA_024275615.1 Planctomycetota bacterium | reverse complement strand
AGGCATTGCCTCGGTAGCAATGAGCAAGGCAAGTGGTGGTGATGGTGATGCCTGCCGATGTTTCCCGAGTCCAGTTCTTCGTCCGCTCGACGATCAAGTCACGTCGAGTGATTCCGCTGCGAAATAACCAGCCCATGTGAGTTCTCCTTGGTGAGGGATTGTTGCTTGCATTCACATGGCTGGTGTCCGCTAGTAATCTTCTGGGAGCAAAACGCAAGTCGAGCTTCGATCAGCTTCGGTGATTACCCATATCTTTCGCCCAGTGTTCAACGTGTAAACAGACAACACACGGCTGCCATTCTGGACGGCTTCATCATTCAAGCGTCGATCTTCATCACAAAGCTCGCCCCAGTCCCCAGACAAATGCCGATTCAAGAACTCATGGGGCGTTTGACCAGCTAGTTTCAGTGCTTCAATGGCACCAGGGGTGGCGACGACTTGACCGAGAGGAAGTATTTGGATGATCATGTTGTTGTCCTGTTGAACGGTGTTGGAATGGGATTCAACTTCGGGAATTTTGTCCCTAAGTTGGATGATGTTTGGGGAGTTGTTTACCAGTCTTCGCCGCCAAAATCGCCGAAATATTCATCGCACTGCTCGAAGTCCTCAAGCTCCTGCTGAGCAAGAAGCTCATCCCAGGGTTCGTCGAGATCGGGGTATTCCTCTGCCTGTTCAGATTCGTAGTTCAACTGCTCAAGAACGTCGGTGTGATCCAGATGGTCGTCCATTGCGTTGCTCCTGTTGGGGTGTTGATTGTTGCTGTCGTCATCCATTTGGCTGGTGTCCGCTAAAGCAACGTCTAGTTCCTGCAAGAAATAAAAAACGGCGACCAGGGAATCCGTTTCCCCGCCGCCGCCCCCTCGTTGTTTGCTACGCTGCTGGGAAGAGAGTCTCCTCCTCTATTTGCACGACTTCAACCTGCAAGTCCTTCACCACCACTCGTCCGCTTCTCTTCACCTTTGGCAGCTTGGCAATCAGGTCGGTCTTCACTGCCTTCACTGCGGTATCAACATCCTTCATCCGAGATTCGATCAGTTCGGTCGTTTTGCCTTGCTGCATTCCCTCTGTGATCGCTTCTTTGAGGATTCTCATAGCGTGGTCTCTGGTGATACCTGCCTTCTCCCAAAATAAGGCAAGGATCGTAATCAGCGGCAGGCTGGCGGTTGGAGCCACTAACTGGTCGGATTTCTTCTCGACCGTCCCGCTCACTCGAACGGTGACCACCTCGTCCACATAGTGGCTGCCAGGCTCCAAATCGAGGCTCTCACTTTTCCAAACACGACTGATCAAGTTCTTGACGGTGTTGTCACACATAACAATTCTCCAAGAGGGGTTTGACTGTCCATCACAACTCAGTGATGACACCCTCTTGGTTGGTGTCCACTAACTTCCGTTGTTGCGACGGTGGTGAGACATTGCCCGATAAAAACTTGCCCTGCTCTTGCCCGTAGCCCGACACCATTCCGCCTGCTGAGTTTTGACCGAATCAGGATGCTTTCTGAGAACAGTTCGAAGGGCTTGCAGATCTTTGGTTCGATTGTCCAGTCGCTTGGTAACGTGGTTCTTCCGACCAAGGCTTTGCAGTTGGCTCTTGACCATCGGACGCCAGTCGATGCTCTCATTTCTGGAATACTGCAACTTGCGGAGTGATGGCCCAAGCAGCCTTAAAGACAGTTGTCTGTCGTCCGAGTTCTCTGCGATGAAATCGATCACCATCTGGCAATCCTCTGGTGGCAAGTGGTTAAACCCTGTCGCCGCCACAGATCGCATCATTTCGATAACCTCCACGTTGGTCGCCGACAATTCGAAAATATCACACCGAGACAGGACTGCCTTGAAGGCATCATTTTTCTTTGGGATCACATTGGCTGCAAAGATGAAACGAGCGGTTGTCTCAAAGGACGAAGGTAAATCATCTGGCAACTGGGAACTTCCGTAAGTGACAGTCCTTGGTTGGCCCCACAAAGCTGAGCGAAGCAAACCAAGATGAGCCATTGATGAATACATGGAATCCACATCATCAAAAAACAACACCTCCTCACGGCGATGCTGGAATAACCTTGCGTACAACGCCAGTGGTGTAATGTGTGAGTTGATCAAAATCGGCTCGATGCCTTCCTCGTCTAGCGTGCGAAGTACGGTCCTGCTCTTGCCTAGCCCACCCTGTGATCCGAAAACGAAGAGAGCATGGTTCAACTTGCGACTCACGAGGCGAACATGATGGGCTAGGAGTTGTTGCCGCTCTTCAAGTGCCGTCATTGGTTGTTCGATGGCAAGATCTTCCAGTGTCATAATGTCTCCCAGCGTGGTAATTGTTCTTGTCCTGCGACTTGGATGGTGTCCGCTAATTGGGGCGGCGAATATTCGAGATCAGTTGAGAAATGAGATATTGGCGGTTTGTCTCGGAATTGAAAATGCGACGATGGGAGAAATGACACTTGGTGTTTTGATTCGCAAGTCGGCTAGCGAAGAGGAGTTACGCCCAACGGATAGTCGGGAAGTCTCATGTTTCACGGTATCTCCAAAATGCGGCACGCTAGTCCAGGTCAACACTTGACGATCTCAGGCAACGAGACAGTATTTGCCTAATCTTCGAGGCTGACTTTGTGGTAGCCCTGCCTGTCTACCCAACAGGCCCAGCCGCCGTTGTCCGATGTGTTGTTCTGTTCGACGAGTTCAAACGCCCGATCCACCAGAAGGTCATGAGGTAGGTCGGCGATTCGTTTGCGTTCCGCTGTGGCAGCGAGCGTGGCATGTTCCAGATCAGCCTTGTCATAGACAGCTTCAAATATGTCGTCGCACATGGCGTCGATCAGTTGATCACTGCTCCAGTCTTCCAGCTTTTCTCGAATCTCTGCCCAGCCCTCGGCACTGATTGATATTTCCCAGGCCATGTTTTTCTCCATTACAAATTTTGCATTTCGTTCT
>JAJRYU010000463.1 GCA_024275615.1 Planctomycetota bacterium | reverse complement strand
TGGATACAAACCTGGGTGTCCCAGACCGGGATCTCAGCAGCCAAGTTTCTCTTTTCCCAACGGCTTGAGCCGACGGGAAAGGTTCCATCGACAGGGAATGCGCTCACTGGCAATCGATCACCTTCACCAGCAACGATGGCGGCAGTCACTCGATGCAAAAACTCCGGAGCTTCTTTCGGAAACCCGGACCAACGGTGCTTCGTGCTTGTCGCTTCTGTTGGCAAAGCGATGCGGTGAAGTTTGGCCAGCGCCGCATCGATAGCTTGATTGTTGCGGCGAACGATCTCCGGACCACGTTTCCCATATGATTTCTCAACGGCCTCTTTGATCGCCTCAATTGCAACGTTGGTGTCCATGAAGTTGGTGAGCTCAAAGAAGCACACTTGCATGATCGTGTTGATTCTCTTGCCAAGCCCAGCCGCCGTGGCGATATTCTGCGCGTCGATGGTGTAGACCTTCAGACCCTTGGCCAAGATACCCTCTTGGATATCCCGCGGCAGCTTCTCCCAAACGGACTGCGGATCATAAGGAGAATTGATGAGCAAGGTCGCCCCACACTTGGCACGTGCAACAACATCATATTGCTCAAGCAACCCAAAAAGATGACAGCCGACGAAATCGGCGTGCGCCACTTTGTAGGGCGCTCTGATCTTGTCTGGCGCGAAACGCAAATGAGAGATAGTAACCGCACCCGACTTCTTGGAGTCATATTCGAAATAGGCTTGTGACTGAAGAACGGTACGATCGCCAATGATCTTGATTGAATTCTTGTTGGCACCAACAGTGCCGTCGGATCCAAGCCCGAAAATGACTGCACTCTCAGACCCTGGAATAACGACAGTAAAATCTTCATCGTAGTCGATGCTCAGATGAGTCACATCGTCGACGATGCCGACGGTAAAATGTTGCTTTTTCTTGGAGCTCTTCAGCTCTTCGAAAATGCCATTGACCATGGCCGGAGTGAATTCCTTCGAAGACAAGCCAAATCTTCCGCCGCTAACAAAGGGAGAATTTTCAGGGCTTCGGCGCCCGTCATTAGCCAATTCAGCAAAGGCCGAAACCACATCAAGATAAAGTGGCTCGCCAAGAGCGCCTGGTTCCTTGGTGCGGTCCAGCACGGCTACTTGGCGCACGCTTTCCGGCAGCGCCTTATTGAAGTGATCAATGGGGAAGGGGCGATAGAGCCGCAAATTGATGACGCCTACTTTTTCCCCAGAAGCCGCAAGCTCCTCGACGACTGTGGTTGCGGTCTCCGCACCGGATCCCATGATTACGATGACGCGTTCGGCTTCAGGATGACCGGCATAGTCAACAAGCCCGTATTTTCGGCCTGTCAGCTCGGCGAATCGTTCCATTTCCTCTTCGACGATGCCTGGGCAGGCCTCATAGTAGAGGTTGCAAGCTTCTCGCGATTGAAAAAAGACATCGGGGTTTTGTGCCGTCCCACGGATGACAGGGTGATTCGGGGAAAGAGCTCGATTGCGATGTTCATCGATTTTCTCTTGGGAGTACATCGCCAAGAGATCGTCGTCACCAATCATGGCGATCGTGTTGATTTCATGCGATGTCCGAAACCCGTCGAAAAAGTGCAGGAAGGGAAT
>JAJRYU010000462.1 GCA_024275615.1 Planctomycetota bacterium | reverse complement strand
GCCACCGCCGCCGTCGTGCTGCCGTTGGCTTTTTCGTGTGGTGCATGTCCTGTGAGGATTTCACACAAAATGGCGCCGAGGGCAAAGACATCGCAACGCTCGTCGATGAGGTCTATCTCGCCTCGGGCTTGTTCCGGCGCCATGTATCCTGGCGTGCCGAGGATCGAGCCGCTGACGGATTCTGAACTTGCCTGGGAACTGCGAATCGTTTTCAAGGACTGCTTGCGCCCGGCGCGATCCGTTTTTCGCTTTGGTTTTCTCGGCGCATCGATGAGTTTTGCAAATCCCCAATCAAGGACTTGGACTTCACCGAACGAACCAATCATGACATTGCTGGGTTTCAAGTCTCGGTGTATGACACCACGTGCATGTGCGAAGGAAACTGTCTGACAGATTGAACCGAAGAGATTGATGAGGTGGCCTAAGGACCCTTCAATGTCGGGGCGGGCCTTAAACAAGGAGGACAAAGTTTCGCCCTTGACAAGTTTCATACAGAAAAATGGTCGGTCGAGATCGTCTAAGCCAGTCTCGTAAATTGGCACAACGCCCGGGTGTTGGAGTTGACCAGCAATCTGCGCTTCTTCCAAGAACCGAGACATGCAGTTGTTTTCATCGATGCGATCACGGCGAATGACTTTGATCGCAACGTCACGCTCAAGTCGATCGTCGCGAGCGCGATAGACAATGCCCATGCCGCCCCTGGCAATTTCCTCCACGAGGCGGAAGCGGCCGCACCAGCCGTTCGTCTCCTCTGCTTGATCGGCGTCCTCAGAAGTAGCGAAAACTTCACCCAAACCGGCATCCCAAGCCAATTCCAGATCGTCGCCATCTTCAGGGTTGTAATCGTTGTCGGGCATGACTTGCTATCGGAGTAGGTCCAGGAGTTTCAAACACTCTTGGTCAACGGCGCTGTGAGAATCTGGGTTGTGGTAGAGGACTTCTTCCCGCAAGGCTCGCTTAAACTCGGCTCGTGCCTTTCGGTATTCAACGTGGGCAGCTTCGACGTCCATGTCCAACTCCCTGGCGATTTCGCGGATCGGTCGTCCGGATCCGAAACGAAGCTTCAAGATTTCGACGCGCCTCAAGCTATCGGGCCCTTCAGTTTCCGCCTGGGTACGATGTCTGCGACCGGCGCGCGCCATCATGGTCTTGGCCCAAGCTCGATCAAATGCGGTGGCGATGCTCTCGGTCTCTGAGGGGACGATTTCGAGGACGGAATCTCCGCGGCTCTTTTCGAAGGGCGCGTTGCGACGTTCTTCATAGCGACGTGCGACGTTACGCACGACCGCGAAAAGGAAGCTGCGGAAGCGACCCTTGCCATCGGCCGTCACGCGGCCAAGAGGGCCATCGGGGCGCAGGCATTCAAGAAAGACGTCTTGGACGGCGTCGTCGTACCATTTTAGCATGGGGCCTTTGCGCCAGCGAGCGTTGAGATAGGCCCTGACGATGGACAAATACTGACGTGCAAACTCCGAGCGTGCCGATTCGTCGCCATTGGCCGCCTTTGCCACCATCGTCCAACAAGTTGCTTCACTACCGGCCAATCTGGGTCTCCTGTCCGTTTCGTAGCGAGTTTAGCGAATTCGCCGGAAAAATTTCGGATTTCTCCCCTGAAAACTCAATCAGCCCGGAGAGAGAAGAACCGAGGCACCTCGAACGCGGTGTTCCAGTTTGGTGTTGACAAGAAACTTTACGAGTGTCCGCCGAGGTTGTCTCAAATCTGGTCCCAGGTGAGGTGTTCAAGCTCTCTCAGGCACGGTGAGAGCGAGAATGCTGAACTTGGGAGCGGAAAAACCGGACCGATCGTCGAGTTGATGGACTTGGCGGTCGGTTCTTTTTTGTCGAGCGAGAGCCTCACCATGGACCTCGTGGACTGTCTGGCTGATAATCGGGCCATGGAATCGAATGACCCCGAAGAAGTTCTGGTCCGTAGCACACTGCGTCGTTTGCGAGATGCGAACGACAATAAGGTCCGTTCGGAGATCCTCGCCCAGATCAAAAAGCAAAGTGTCCAGGCATTTCTCCAAGTTGAAGAGCTCATTCAATTGGATCCGACGCTAATCAGTGATTCAATCCCGGCAACAAAGTGGGAAGAATCCGATGCGACCTTTGTCGGCGATTCCCAAGGCTCCGCACTCTCAAACATGCGACTGCCGCTATCTGAGATGCCCTCTCAGTTGGGCGAGTTTCGGATAGTTCGACAACTCGGAACGGGCGGCATGGGTATCGTCTATGAGGCGGAGCAAGAAAGACCAAAAAGGCGTGTGGCGCTCAAGGTCATGCGTGCGGATCTTCTGAGTGCGGATCTTCAACAGAGGTTCCAATTCGAAACGGAAATACTTGGGCGTCTTGATCATCCTGGGATCGCTCGCATCTACGCCAGTGGGTGGGAGGAAACTCCCCTCGGCCGACAACCTTGGTTTGCCATGGAGCTCATCGATGGTCAGACTATTCTTCAGTTTGCACAAGAAGAGAGTCTCAATCCCACGGATCTCATTGTGCTCTTCGTTGAGCTGGCCGCCGCCGTTCATGGGGCCCATCAAAAAGGCGTCATTCACCGCGACTTGAAGCCTGCCAATATCCTGATCGATCAATCAGGCCGAGTCAAAGTTCTGGATTTTGGCTTGGCGCGCCTTGCGGATCGAGCGGTCAATGCTCTACACACACAAACGGGCCAACTCGTTGGCACTTTGAATTACATGAGCCCTGAACAAGCTCGCGGAAGCCAAGACACGGTCGACTTGCGGACCGACGTCTACTCCTTGGGTTGCA
The DNA here is from genome assembly GCA_024275615.1 of Planctomycetota bacterium. Lineage (GTDB taxonomy): Bacteria > Planctomycetota > DRQF01 > S139-23. The sequence continues at coordinate 8,715 of JAJRYU010000462.1, read as the reverse complement.
TACTCTACGAACTTCTTGGTGGTGTGGTCCCCATCGATACCAGAGGTATGAGCCTCACTCAGTCCTTGGAGTCCATCCAACGTAGTTTACCCAAACCGCTTGGATCTTTCGATTCTGCATTTCGTGGAGATCTTGAACTTATTGTCGCCAAGAGTATCGACAAAGACAAAGAGCGTCGCTACGGATCTGCCGCAGCATTCTCTGATGACCTCAAGCGCTTCTTGGCGAAGGAACCCATCGCTGCCAGAGCACCGTCAACGTGGTACCAAGTGAAGAAAATGGCGCAGCGCCACCAAGCGGCTTTCTTGGCGACAGTCCTTGTGTTTGTTGCCGTTGTCATTGGCGCTGTTGTTTCATTCAATTTCGCTCTCGAAGCTCAGGAGCAAGCGAAAATCGCCGAGCGCGAGGGCAGCAGGGCAGAGCGAGAGGCTGCAGCCCGCGTGCGCATGGCCGAAACCGCGAAAAATTCGGCTGAGGTGGCAAGGAGACAATCCGAAAGGGCAGAGAAAGAAGCACAAAAACGGCTCAAAGAATCAGAGCGAAGTAGTCGCTATTCGCGCTTTCTCATCGACACCTTTGCCAAGCTTGATCCATCAATCGCCATGGGAGAGGAAATCTCGCTACGCGCCGCCATGAGAGAGGTTGAAGAAAAATTCTCCAAAGCGCTCGTAGGGGATCCCGAGAGCCGTGTTCACCTTCATGGTTTCTTTGCGCAAATGAGCCAGACTGTTGGTGATTATAGTCGCGGCAAGGAACACGCACGAGCCGCCGTGGAACTGCTCAAGAAATTCCCGGACTATTTCAAGCTAGCTTCTCAAGTGCATCTCACTTGGGCGTGGTGCTCTTATCGTCTGGGAGAGTTGGCTGATGCCAACAAGCACTTGAAACGGGCTGAGGAAATCCTCGCGGCCCATGGCGTCAAAGAGAGCCGAAGTGTGGCACGTATCGCTGCCACGCGAGCGGAGTTCTTGCAGCGCCAATCACGTTTCGAAGAAGCTCTGCAGCAAGCAACAGTGGCTCTGGACTTGCGCAAGAAAATACTCGACCCCAACGACGACGATATCGCTCTTAGCTATTTCATTCGTGGTTCCATCTATGTTGCCATGGGCCGCTTAGATGAGGCCAAGGAAGATTCGGAATCTTGTTTGGCCTTGCGGCAAAAGAACCTAAACGCGAATAGCCCGTTGTTGGCGGAATGCTATTGGCTCGAATCTCAAATTGCCCTCGATCGTGAGCAAATTGACGACGCCATTGCTGCCATCGAAAAGACGATCGAGATCCAAAAACATGTGTTTCCCAAAGGCAGTCGACCTTTGGTAAGCAGCCTTACAAATCTTGGCTACCTCTATTATCAAAAAGGCAACTTGTCCCGTGCCGCCGAGCTGCTTCGGGATTCGCTTGCGGCCTCCGAGAATATTCCAGGTCAAGACCCTGCGGAAACCGCATCAGGCTACATCATGTTGAGCGATGTCTACTATTCCAGCAGAAAGGATGGGCTAGCGCTTGCTGCTATCGAAAAGGCCATTGCCGGTTTCCGGTCACGGCCCGGTGTGAGACCAGTCAATCTGGCGAAAGCGCTGCTCAGGAAGGGCGGCTATCTGGATCCGCAAGACCCCGAGGGTGCCATAATTGCCTACTCAGAAGCGGCCCAGTTGTTTACCAAGACAGTCGGCCCGAAGGATAGTGAGACGATCGATTCGCGTGCTTCTTGGGCGCATTGCCTGATGCTGGATGGGCGGTTTAAAGATGCCCTCCCTATCTTGGAAGACGTGGCAAAAACCATCCAAGATGCGACTGGCATTCATCCTCGCAAGAAACACGCGATTCGCGTGAACTTGGGCACGGTCTACAAAAAATTGAAGCGTTTTGACGAAGCGGAAAAGAGCTTCCTTTCGTCGCTAGAAATCGCTTCAATGATCGATGAGCCAGCCGTGGCTTTGTCGAAAAAGGCCCTTCTCAGTCTCTACGAACTGATCGGCGAAGAGGAAAAAGCCAAACGATACCGTTGAGTAGATTCTGCGTAAGAACAAGGCCGGGCAAGGCGGACTGGTCGCCGCGGCAGCCACAAATTCCCCCAACATGGAGAAACTGCAAGAAGCTGCCCACGGCCAATCTACTTGATGAGCGTCCAGAGAAGGCGACTCATTTCTGCATCGACAAAGTCGTTGTGAGGACCGACCTTTTTGCCATTGAGGCCGCCGGCGCCACCTCGAACGATGCTCTCAGCGTCGATCATCAAGATCTTTTTCTTGCCAGTCGGGAAGATTTCATCTTTGGTCGGCAGAGTTCCTTTGCCGCTATGATTGTTCCATCGCAGAATTCGAAAAATATCAGGATGTTCTTCAGCTACACCCAAGCCATATTGGCCGCCGACGTTGGGAAAGCTCGTCAAGATGCGTGCTGCCGCATTCGCCAAGTCAAGGGTGGACGTCGTCAGAACGATTTGTGCCCTTTTGTCGGCGAAAGTCGAATAGGGATGGCCTTCATCAGTGTCGCTCAGAAGGAAACGATTGGCGGAGAATGCCCCTTGGAGACAAACCAAGAGGTCCAGTTTCTTGTGCCTCTTCATGGCGACTAAATTGCGGCCGGAAAAGTAGGCGCGGGACAACATGCGTGCACCCATGCTGTGGCCAATAGCAATGACTGGCAGGGGGTTCGATTCCTCAAGGAGAATATCATGTAATAGGTAGGAGACGAGAGTCGCGCCGATAGCATCGGCATCTTTCGCCTTATCGAAATAGCTAAGTACGTGCCCAAAAAGGTCAAGCGGTTGGATCAATCCTTGAAGCCATGCGGATGGCCAAGTGATACCGACCACCAAGGGACGGAATTGGCCCCTAGATTGGTCACACAAGTTTCGCAACATGAGGTTGTAGGTGTGAATCGCTTCAACTTGGTCCACGTGCCAGCCCAAAGCCATCAGGACAACGTGAGTGTGTTCCCCATCTTTGACTTTTTCTCGGAAGCGTCTTCGGAAAACCTCCAAGGCAACAAAACTCTCTTCGTAGACAAAGCGCGTCTCGCCGATAATCCCAGAACCGCTACGGTCATGAGCATTGAAGAGATCGACTGTGGCATAACGATTGGTGTCGAGGCCACGCGGTCTGAACGACTCATAGACTTGAGTAACAATATTGATCTTCTTGCTGTCAGCGTAGCTTGCGAAAATGGAGTTTCGTAAGAGGGCCGCATCTTGAATCTCGATGGCTTGCCAGTCTTTCTCGCTACGATCATATCCAGGCTTCTTTCGCAGCACTTGGATAGTCTCTTGACGAAATGGCAGTCGTTCTGGGCGAAAAAATCGGGCGTCGTGCTGGCCCTTCTTCGGGGCACCCATGTCTTCTCGGTTGGCTTGTTCGATGCCGATGATCCAACCATCGTGCCGCAAGCCACGGCTGATCGCCAGTTGGCGATAGGGAGCGTCAGACAAGGCACAACCCTGACACAGCGCCATGAGCACGAGGAGAAATAGACTCGTGTAGCGGTGGGCACAGACTCTTAGATCAGCGTGTTTTCTGACCACCGTGCAGTCATCCATCCAAGATCTTGTTCATCAGTTTGGTGACAACGCCAGGATTCGCTCGTCCTTTGGTTTCGCGCATGACAAAACCGAGAATGGCCCCGGCGGCTTTGCCTTTGCCTTTTTTCATGTCTGCGACTGCTTTGGGATTGGCATCAATGGCTTTTTGGACGACGGCCAGCAATTCTCCTTCATCGGAGACTTGAATGAGGCCCATGGCTTCCGCTTTCGCTTTTGGTGCTTCGCCTGTTTTGACGATGGCGTGGAAGAGCTTGCGCGCACTCTTGTGATTGAGTGTCCCGTCTCCGGTCAAGGCGATGAGATCGGCAAGCCCCTGAGGGGAAAGTTTCAAGTCGTTGATTGAACAGTGCTCTTCGTTCATTTCCGCAAAAACGTCACTCCCGATCCAATTGGATGCCTGTTTCGCGTCACCACAAAGCCGCGCAACTTCTTCAAACCAATCGGCTACTGCCGGGTCTTGGACTAACAAGGCAGCATCATATTCAGGCAGACTCCAGTCTTTGATAAAACGCTGCTTTTTTGCTGCAGGAAGCTCTGGTAAGTCCGCGCGAATTTCATCGATCCATGCCTCGTTGACGTGAAATGGCGGCAAATCCGGATCCGGGAAGTAGCGGTAGTCGGCACTATCTTCCTTTCTGCGCATGAGGCGCGTTTCACCGGCGATGTCATCCCAAAGTCTGGTTTCTTCCTTCTCGATGGTTTCCCCACTCTCGTAGATGGCGAGCTGGCGGGTTTGTTCGAATTCGATGGAACGGCGGACCATCTTGAAGGAGTTCAAGTTCTTGAGTTCGATCTTGGTGCCGAACTTCTCTCGCCCTTTAGGTTTGAGGCTGACATTGACATCAACGCGCAAACTCCCTTTTTCCATGTCGCAGTCGCTGATCTTGGCGTAGCGCAACAGAAGTTTTAGTTCGGTAAGATAGTCATAGGCCATTTGCCCCGAAGTCATGTCCGGTTTGGTGACGATTTCCAGAAGGGGAATGCTACAGCGATTGAGATCAACCAGCGTGCCCGATCCTTCATCACCATGGCTGTTTTTGCCTGCGTCCTCTTCTAAGTGGGCTCTTTCAATACCAACACGCTCGTTACTCGACATCTTCAGGTCCACGCGACCGTTCCCACAAATTGGGAAGTCGAATTGTGAAATCTGATAGCCCTTGGGAAGATCCGGATAGAAGTAGTTCTTCCGATCAAACTTCGTGAAAGAAGCGATTTCGCAACCGAGGACAAGTCCAGCTCGGATCGCCAGATTGAAAGCTTGCCGGTTGGCAACAGGCAAAGCGCCAGGTAGACCCAAACAAGTCGGGCAGACCGCTGTGTTCGGAGGCGCTCCGTAGGTGTTCGGGCAGGAACAGAAAATCTTGGTTTTTGTCAGAAGCTGGACGTGGGTTTCAAGTCCGATGACTGTATCGAAGTCGCTCAAACTCATAGGATCGGCGCCTCCTTGGTTAAGGCGGGTAATTGCTCGTGGGCTGCGGCGACGCGGAAAATCATGTCTTCCCTAAATGGCGCAGCAATGACTTGCAAGCCGACGGGGAGTCTGGAATTGCGATTTTCGATGAATCCAGCGGGCGTGCTCATACCAGGCATGCCCGCCAAGTTGAGCGAAGCCGTGAGTATGTCGGCCAAATACATGGTCAGTGGGTCGTCCGTCTTTTCGCCAAGCTTGAATGGGGGAGTTGGTGCCGTGGGCCCGACGATGACGTCGCAATTCTGGAAGGCCTGTTCAAAGTCCTGGCGAATCAAGGTCCTGACTCTTTGTGCCTTGTCATAGTAGGCGTCGTAGTAGCCGGAAGAAAGGCAGTAGGTGCCCAGCATGATGCGTCGTTTGACTTCGTCGCCGAATCCATGGAGTCGCGACTTCATGAACATGTCCATGATGTCTTCGGTATCTTCTTGCCTTCGTCCGTATCCTACGCCGTCGTAGCGTGCCAAATTGCTGCTCGCTTCCGAAGTGGCAACAATGTAGTAAACCGGAATGGCGTATTTCGTGTGAGGGAGGCTGACTTCGACGATCTTAGCGCCAGCCTCTTTCATCAAGTCAATGGACTCTTGGATGCGATTGCGAACGCTTTCGTCAATGCCCTCGGCCATGAATTCTTTTGGGACACCAATCCTAAGACCGTTCAAACCAAGGTCGAGGCCGGCTTCGTAGTCTGGGACTTCGACGTTTGCAGCTGTGGAATCCAAATCACAGCTACCAGCAAGAACACCCGTGACTCTGGCGGCATCGTGAGCAGAATTAGTGAAAGGGCCAACCTGATCCAATGACGATCCAAAGGCCACGAGTCCGTAGCGTGAAACTCGTCCATAGGTAGGTTTGACGCCGAGTACGCCGCAGAAGGATGCTGGTTGGCGGATTGAACCGCCGGTATCGCTGCCCAAAGACACGGGGCAAAGGCGGGCGGCGACGGCTGCAGCACTGCCTCCACTGGACCCCCCTGGAATTCGATTCTTGTCCCAAGGGTTGCGTGTTGGCCCAAAAGCGGAATTCTCCGTCGAACTGCCCATGGCGAACTCGTCGAGATTGGTTTTGCCAATGATGACGGCGCCGGCTTTCTTCAAGCGTTTGACAACTGTAGCATCAAATGGCGCGACGAAATTCTCGAGGAATCGGCTGCCGCAAGTTGTGCGCATCCCTTCTACATCGATGTTGTCCTTGATGGCGACTGGTACGCCTGCGAGTATGCCTGGGTCTTCGCCGGCGCTGATGCAGCTATCGATGGCTTCGGCCTCGGCGTGATTCTTGTCGTTTAAGGATAAGAAACAGTTAAGTTCGCTATCGTGTGTTTCGATTCGCCTGAGGAAATGCTCGAGCACAGCTTGGGCACTCAGCTCTTTCGTCCGAATCTTCTCCGCCAAGGCGACGGCGTTCATTTCATGTATCTGAGTCATCGTCTTCTCAAACTGTCTTAGGAACCCTGATCTGCTCGTCATTGTGATCGGCTGCGTTCATCAGGGCTTTGGCCCGATCTAGACAAGGGCCGACCTCATCTTCGCGGAAAACGTCGTCACCACTGGATGCGTGCATCATCGGCGGCACATCCGTGACATCCAAGTCGTCGAGGGAACTGACGAAGTCGAGAATTTTTCCCAATTGACGGCCAAAGTCCTCGACCTTGGCCGGGTCCATTTCGATGCGTGCGAGTGCCGCAATTCGTTTCACCTCACTAGGCCCTACCATGGATTCCTCTTTTCTGCGCAAACGATTGACATATTAAGCTTTATGGCACCGGCCATGCCAGTACTGTGCCCGGTGATTATAAGTAAGCGATGAACTCTCACCACCACCACGATGGGATTCTTCGGATTCCCGGGTAGAAAAGCGAGCTTGGACGTTAGCGAGGGAGTTTGATGAAGATTTTTGCATCAATGAAGCGGCTTTTGACGTCAGGAAGGATAGTTAGGTTCTCTTAGATAAAACCTTGTCCCCTGGCCCTCGTCCCTCCACCATGGTGGTATGGGGGAAATCCCGATGGCCCGTCGTTTGTATTGTTTGCAAGCGGAAAGGAACATGATCGAGACATGAGCGACGCTGACTATGATTTCCTGGGGCTGGTCCTAGCCACGGTTGGGCTCTTCTTCATCTGTTGTGCGATCCAGCACAAGAAACCCCGCCACATCTTGGAAGAAGCATTCGGCATCTACCGCGGTCGTCTACGGGAGCTCAAGACCTCGGTGTTTAAGCGTAACCAAGTTGTCTTGGGCTACCTTTGTGTTGTTGTTGCCATTGTCCTCAACATCTATGGCGCGAGTAAGCCCGGAACATCTGGCATTGTCGACAACTTTGGCACGGTGGGCCAGATATTCGGCATGATCGCCCTGATCGCCATTCTTTGTGGCGTACTCAACTACTTTTCCAGACTGTGGAGCAAGGCTTCCTTCAAGAGGTTGGTCTACGAAGTCGTGACGGAGTACCAATGGCCCTTCGAAGAGAATATGGTGCTCACCAAGGAAATTGGCAAACTCCTACAGATCCCGCAACGAGATGATGACACCGTAGAAACCTATGTCGCGCGAATTCGCAATCACCTGAAAATTCCTCATCCCATGCCTGGCTCAAGAGAGAAGGGAATCAAGGCCCGTCGCATTCCGCAACAAGGTTAGCTGACTCTCTTCTTTTCCATTGACAAACTAAACGACTTGCATGGAGCTTCTGATGCTCGATGTCCACCCCTTTGTGGATTCTCTTCGCGCTTCATTCGAATGGGTGGCTGATTTCTTCTTGCCGCGATTCTGCCTATTCTGCGGTCCTTCAGTGCCGTCGGAATCGTTGCCGAATCTATGTGACACTTGCCTCGCGAATCTCCAACTTTCAGATGGTCGTGAGCAGTGTCGACTTTGTGCCATGCCTCTGAGTGGCTTGCTCATTGGGCGCGGTCGTTGCCTTGGTTGTTTTCGTCGGCGGAGTCCTTGGCAGCGCGTTGTCGCATTGGGGCCTTTCGATGGGCTCCTTGCCGACATGATTCGCCGCTTGAAATTCAATCGGGAGCGAGCATTTGCCGCACCACTTGGCGAATTGATGGCGTCCCAAGCTCAATCGATTGGCTGGTCCCATGAAGACCTTGACGGCATCGTTCCGATTCCACTCAGCGCTGCACGTGAACGCCACCGGGGATTCAACCAAGCTCAGCTTGTGGGGAACTTTGTCTCCAAGGCTCTGCAAGTCCCCATGCGCCCAGAATGGTTGTCACGAATTGGAGCTGAGAGTAGCCAAGTTGGGAGGGGTGCCAAACGGCGACGAATGCTGGGGAAAAGAGTTTTTCGTTGTGCGCCTCAAGTTTTTGGTAAACGCCTTCTCATCGTCGACGACGTGATGACGACTCAAGCCACTCTTAGAGCGGCCGCCGGTGCACTCAAAGCCGAGGGAGCTTTGGAAATCCAAGTCTTGATCTGCGCGCGGACGGCACTAAATGGCTAACAACCATGTGCCTTCCTCGTGGCCATTCTTTTACGGCAAGAAAATCGAAGTGTCCAGATTGAAGTTCAGGATGTCCGTTGCTTGGGCAGCAACTTGAGTCAATTCGCAGGGAAACGGCGTGTAGATTCTGGCGGCGAAATTGGCAGCGTTAATATACCTCTTGGGATCTGTGGCGATTTCTGATGGGCCGAGGGCTTCCAAGTACCAAGCCTGAACAGGATCGCTAAACGTCACTTGAAAGAGAGTGTGCGCT
>JAJRYU010000461.1 GCA_024275615.1 Planctomycetota bacterium | reverse complement strand
GGTGGATTATCTCGGTGAGAGAATCGCCACGGACTACAAGAAACATGGTCCTGCAATGCAAGTTCTGGCGAAGTTGCAAGCCGCTGTAGGACAGTCGAGACAAAAGGCAGACCAAGTCAAGAAGGCCATTGAGGCCCTGGCGAAGTCCTCTTTTGATGCCACCCTCCCTTTGATCATGTCGCGCGACGAATCCGAAAGACTCAAACTCCTGGATGTTGTTTACAACAAGGTGCCGCGCTCCCGACGTGTCCAGCTCTTGTTCGAATATGCCGGGGCGCTCCCGGCACCAGCGGATGACAAGACCGTGGCGATCTTGGTCAAGAAACTCGAGGGCAGTGTGGGGACACTTCGGCGGCCTTTGAGCCCATTCCAGATGAGTCGCTATCTGAACGCCGCAAGAAAACACAACCTGCGCTTGTATCAAGACTTGGTCAAAGTCCTGGTCAAGGACAAGCCAGATATCATGGCCTACATGGTGGCCCTCGCCAGATGTGCGCAGATGATGAATGCCGACAATGCGAACTCGACATTCGACGCAGCGCTCAAGAAGTTGGTTCTATCGGACAAGTCTGTGGATTGGTTATCGCGCCGAGCACTGACGAATTTAGTTACGGACATGCCCGCATCCAGAAAGGACTTCGTTGTCGGCGCGCTACGCGCAGGCCGAAAGATCGGTGGTAATAGTGTCATGTCTTATCTGGCGGAAATCGAGATCCTCAATCGGTTCATGGATATTGAGGGCTCAATTGAAGCCTCCAAAAAAGGGATCGAAGCATTTCCCGCTGCCAAAGAACTGCGCGACGCACTTGTTGGGTCGTTGCGCCGCACGGGGCGTGTCTGGGAATCTCTAGATGCGACAGAGGAACAGATCACACAGACATCGGTTTCGAAATGGCAGCGAACGAGTCTTGCGTGGGCATGGCGGCGCCAGCAGAACCCTATTCGGGCTGAGAAGTTCCAAGAGACCGGCTCATCCGCAAGCAAGAAGACCAACGTCAAAGGTAAGCTCGCGCCCCCGAATATTGAGCTGGTCAAGGCGGCCCTAGAGGCAAAGGACAACAATCGAGCTGCATCAGAGTTTCGCAGAGTGTGGCGCAATTTCCAAAGAAATGGGCGCTACTACTATTGGAACCGAATTGAGCACGAGTGGGACAAAGTCAAGACCATACCTCGAGGCGGATTTGCTGGTCTGCTTGACGATCAAGCAGCCGAGAAGACCCGAAGTGCTTATGACGTACTTGCCGAGCAGCCTTTTGGCGAATCTGAGATGCGGAAACAAGTTCGGACTCTATCGCCGCGAAACTTGGTCTGGGCTGGCGCCATTCAAGGGGGCATAGCTCGGGCCATGGTTCATCGTCTCGGTGTCGAGGGTGCTCTCAAAGACTTGCAAGGTAAGATCGACGCTGGCAACGCCGATTCCACCACCTATGTGCTCATGCTCAAGATTCTCGAGGGTAACAAGGGCACATCATTTGGGAGTGCTCTACAACTACTGAGAGATTTGGCAAAGACCCTGGCCCCGGAAGATGACACCAAAACTCGGCAGCTTGCTGCAGTACTTTTCGCGGTGGGAGCGAAGAAGGAATCGGCTCGTATTTATCGTTGGTGTTTGAGTAGGTTGGCGTTGGGGAAAATTGACTTTTGGGACGGCGGCCCGAATTTTGACCAAGTTCTCGACGAAGCGGCGAAGAAACTTGATCCATCGATCTGCAGGGAAATTCTGGCGAGCATTCTTGCCGCCAAGCAAGGTGAGGTTGAACCATTCGGTGAATCTCTCGACGCTGGCGTCATTCTCGGTTTGTGGACGAAATTGGCTGGCAGCGACTTGGCCTTGGCAGAGAATCGGGCTCTTTGCCAACGTTTGGCGCAAAAAGAGAGCAATCAGGTCAGCAGGGTCGCCTATTTTGCGGCGGCTCGGCTTTGGTCTTTGGCTGGTGAGACGGAGAACGCACTTTCTTGTTTGGAGCATGGGTTATGCCGTGAAAGTAATTCACCCAGCGAACGAAACATCACTATCTTGCTCAAGCTCTTCCCTAAGTTGACCTCAAAGAATGATGCTCTGGTGTCTTGGACGACAATCTCAGGAGCCAAGATCAAAGAATGGCGTGACCAGAAGCGTTTGCCTGAATCTTGGGCGAATCGGATCTTGGCCCTGCTTGGCGAGCGCTTGGCCAGGGTCGGTGCCCAAGAAGTCGTGGGGCAGATCTTGGATGATATCGAACCCAAAATGGGATTGTTCGCCGAGGACATGCTCCTCGTTGCCGATGTCGCCCGTGCAAATGATGACGAGAACCGAGCATTTGCCATCGAACGGCAGCTTCTCAGCGAACGTCGGCTTCATTTGGGGCGGGTGGCTGCAACTCTGGCTCAAGTGCGGAAGACGGAAGGAGCGCAGGCGGCTTGGGATCTCGGGCTGGTCGTCAGACGTTACACGCTCAAACCTGAGATCCTGAGGGAATTGCTTGCCTGTGCACGGGATCTTGAGCTTGGCGGTCCACGGGCTGAGCTACTGACAATCGCACGATCTGCGTGGCCAGACGAGACCTTCGCCGACTAAGTCGAGCGGTATCCAACAAATAATAAGCCCCACTTATCGAAGTACACAGAAGATTCGTATCGACATTGATTGAGTCATGCCGAAGATAGTAGAGTAAGCACTTGGTTTTGGAGACCCCGATGAACAGCCGTCACCTATTTCTTGGACTCGTTTGTACACTCATGCTTGGCGCATGTGGTTTGTACAAGTTTGGAGTCGGAGAAGTAAAGGACGAGAGCGCCTATACCGGCGCAGTTGTTCTGGACGACGGCATTACCATGCTGTTCGCCTACAGTGAGCGTCGTGTCAAACGGGAACCAATAGGCCTTGGCTGGGAAAAGCGGACTATCTATCTCCGCGATACCAAATATCTCTGCGCCCGTAACCTCGAAACCGGCAAGACCAGAATACTCCTTGAGCTCCGCAACGATCGGCGCGGCCATCCTTTTAAGGATATTGTCCTCGGTGAGCCCGAGGGGGGGCAGGTTCTTGTGACGAGTGCGGTTTTCGGCAATGGCGACCCAGGTCGACGGGGGCGCCGTTTCATCTTTGACCGCATTGACTACCAGATTGACCCTACTGGGTCCCTCCGCGATCTCGCGCGTGTCGGGGCAAGACCAAGCCAAACTCAGGCTTTAGTGGCGTCGGATGGCACGTTGTTGATTGAAAAGGCTGTCGGGCTCCCCGAATCTGACGCCCAGGTCGGTGTGATCATGAATCCCGAAGAGCGCCCCGACCACCTCGTTCTAAAGAACCGCCAAGCGGATGGCTCCTACGCCGCAACCCTACTCAAACCCCACCTCGATATTCTTCGCTAGTCGGACGGTTATCATCTTCTTGCCGGACAGTCTTGTCCGACTTGTCTTTCCAGTTCCACCACTTTTGTAGCTCTGGGTCAATTTGGGGGTTCCTGGCCACGGCGACGGCGCAACGGTAGACGTAGAGGACGCAACGGTCCATTGTGCCTCCAGCCAAGGCCTTGGTCGCTTCGAACATCTCTTCTGGATCTCCTTGGCGGATATCCTCCAAGGTCCGCATGCCCAACTGCCAAAGATCGGTTGAAATACTCTTGCCGACTCCAGGGAGCCCGCCGAAGACAGCGAATGCCTGTTCTTCGCTTGTCGGGGATCGTTCTTTGTCCATTTGGTTTTTCTCCGTAGGTAGGGATTGTGACTCGGAGTTCTCCGATTTTGGATTGCTCCGAGCATAAGCTATCGTGGTCCATCGGAATAATGAGTTGGAGAAGGATGAAATGGAAAGTTGGCCAGCAACAGCACCCGAATACCGGATCGACAAGAAGCGTGTCGCTGCCAATCTTGATGCCGTACGCTCATTCATGGCTGAAAAGGACATTGACGGCCTCATCATCAATAGTGCCGATCGTTTCCAAAACGAGTACACGCCTCTTGAAGACAACCATCGTTATGAACTGTCCGGATTCACCGGTTCTACTGCTTTGATGCTTATCTTGAGAGACCAGCGTGCCAAACTCTATGTTGATGGTCGCTACCACCTCCAAGCTGACCAAGAAGTCGATGACAAAGCCATCGAAGTCGTCAAAGTTCAATTCAGCGTATCGCTATCCGGTGCCCTGTTGAATGACTTATCGGGTCTGAAGAAGGTCGCTCTTGAAGGTGATCGAGTCTCCATACGGTTTTCAAAGTCCATAGAGGAATCAGTCAAGGACACCGTTATCTTGTCGTGTGGTGAAGTGGGCAAAGCCCTTGGGCGGCCGCCACTCACCCATGCGAAACCCATCATTCCTATTCCAAGTGACATTTCTGGCCGGACGACGGCGGAAAAGCTGAAGCACGTTTTTGCTGATATCATCGACGAAGACGGCGCCGCGCTCCTCGTCACGGCCTTGGATGATATTGCCTGGTTGACAGATGCTCGAGGTTATCATTTCGCCTACCAGAGTTCTTTTGCGGCCACCGCCCTTGCCCGCCCTGAGCAACTTTTTGTGACAGTGGATGCCGAGGTTGCAGCCACTGCGCCAAAGCAAACTGGGGTGGAGTATACGACGACGAGCCCGGTTGCCCTCTTGGCCAGTGCCGGTTTCTCCGATGTCCAAGTTCTTCAGTTCGATCCCTCTCAAGTCACTCGAGGTTTGATCGAGACCATCAAGGCTGCCAGGCCAGAGCTTGTGCTACGGGAATGCGCCAGTCCCGTAGTCACCGCACGCGCCGTCAAGACCGCTTCAGAAATCCAGCACATGGAGGCCGCCAACGCTCGTTCTTCTCGGGCCATCACCAACACGATCAAGTGGGTGCGCGAGAATCTCGCTTCGGGCCGTGAAGTCACGGAACTAGGGTACTACGAAGCCGCCAACAAGTTTTATGAAGCAGAAGGTGCCCGAGATCTATCTTTCCATACGATTGCTGCGGTTGGCGCCAATACCGCCATTATTCACTTTTCCAATCCATCTGCGGATATCGTCGCTGGGCCGAGTGACTTCATGCTCTTAGACAGCGGCGCCTTGTATGAAGGAGGCTTCGCGACGGACATCACGCGCTGTTTTGTCTCTGGCGGCTCGCTCGCGAAGCCTAGTGATCGACAAAAACTCATTTACACCTTGGTCCTCAAGGGCCTCCTGCGGGGTATGATGGCGGTCTTTCCCAAGGGGACAAAGGGAGCGTTCATTGATGCTCTGGTCCGGGCACCGATCTATGAGGCGGGTTATGATTTTGCCCATGGCACCGGGCATGGTGTGGGCATCCATGTTCATGAACCAGGTGTTGGTATTTCACCAAGCTTTCAGGGTGTGATCAAAGCGGGGCATGTCTGTTCCATTGAACCGGGAATCTACCTGCCCGATTTTGGCGGCGTCCGTCACGAAAACGTCGTGGTTTTTGAAGACGATCCTAGTCACGAAGGATTCTTGCGCAGCCGACCCCTCAACTACGTTGGTTTTGACACTTACTTGATTGAGCAAGATAGACTCAACGAGCAAGAAAGTGCCTATTTCCAAGCTTACATGGAAGAATGTCACAAGCGAGGCACGGCGACTTTCGAGTAGCCAAGCCAGCCAAGATGCAATGAATCTAGTTTCGAGGTGACGTATAGACCTTCATCGTGTTTTCCTTGCCCTCGCCGGAAACACTGATTTCAAACTTGCCTTGAGGCGTATCTCCACCGCCTCTTATGAGTAGCGGACCGGCGGTCGATCTTTCGTACAGCCAGCAGTTGGAAATGCCGACGACCATTTCGCCTTTGATGTCGATGGAAATTGTCGCCTCCGGGAGGCTGGCCACTTGTGGAAGCGCATCTTCGCCAAATTCCAGCTGCAGAGCGAAGACTGCACATTCGATACCAAGAATTGTCTTCTTCCGCTTCAAGGTGAGCTTGGCACCGGAGAGTTTGATTCCACCATCCCCTTTGTCGGTGGAGAAAATCTTGTTCGCTCTTGAAGAGTCGAGATGAATGACATCTCCGATTGAGAATTCCTTGTTCAGAAGCTCGGTTTCAAGTTTGTCGAATGGGTCGAACACAACCCCCAAGCCTGCGAGCTTCTTGTATTTTTTTTGCAACGCCGTCATTTCTTCAAGTGTGGGCTGCTTGCCCTTTTTGTTCGTCGCTTCCAGGCCGGATTCACCGACAGATACAGTGAAGGTCTTGCCGGCTAAGGGATCAGCCTTTGATTTCTCTTGGCCCGGCTTGGTTGATTTTTTCGTGGCCTCTCGTTTCTTGAATTCGACAGAGACCTTGGTCACTCCCTGCGGAGTCACTTCCTTGATCGTGTAAACCGTAATGTAATGTTTGTTTTCGTCTTCGGTATAGGATTCGCTCGGTTGACCGGGGATGGTCGACGAGAATGTCATCTTCGTCGACTCCCTATGAGCACTCATGCAAACGGTGCCCTTGGGTGGCATCTTCTTGCTGAATTTGATTTTTGCCGTTTCTTGCGAGAAGTTTAGGGGTGACATGCCAACAAGAGTCAGCAGGATTATTGGGCTCAAAGCAAGACGGTTTAGCATGGAACTCCCTCATTATTTTCTGCCAGAATGCGATCGGGTTAGCTGCGACGCTTAAGCAACCAGAGGCCTTCCTCGGCATATTGGTTGTATTTTTGCTTCCGACACAGGCGGTCGTCGAGCCAAATCGTAAAGGGTAGGAAAAGGCGCCAAAGAGCTCGGACCCATGCTGGTTTCATGTAGGTGTAAAAGGCGTTGGTTAGGTGGCCAGACATGTAGTGAAAATACTTCTCTTCGATGAGATCATAGTCTCTCTGGACGATGGCGCCCATGTCAGGTTCTTCTCCTAGGAACTCCAATCCGGCAGGGCTTTCACTCCTGAGATTGAAGGACTCGGAACCCACGGGTATTTCTATTTCGCTCTCAGAAGCCGCAGCCTCCGGGACACTGCCGCCATCTTCGCCACGAACACGTAGGTAGTGTTCCTTGTCAAACCAATTGCCCATGAGCTTTGAACTGGCGCAGCCGTAGACGATTTTTTGAATGCCGGGCGACATGCCTTCATGGTGCGGTTCAACAAAGAGCATGAGACCATCTGGTTTCAAGAAGCGGTCAATGAGAATGGGGAGCTTGTCTTCTAGGTCCGGCAGGTGGTGCAAGCTCCCGTGTGCCGTGATCATGTCGACCTTTTCTGGCAGCTCGAGTTCCATGATGTCGGAAGCCATGAAGTGGCAAAGTTGACCGACACCTCGCTCTTCGGCGGCAATCTTGGCGGCTTCCACTTTCTTCGGCGAGATATCCACGCCATAGGCCTTGATGCCGCCGTCGGCACAGCTGTGGCAAAACCAACCGTTACCGCAGCCAATATCCAAGATCGAATTCACCTCCGCTCGCCTCTCGCTAATGATGCGAAGGAGCGCTTTGACCTTGGGTTTGATGACAAAGTCGGCGATCTCAGGGATAAACCGCCAGTCGTGAGGCTTGGCATAGAGATCCTCGATCGCCTCCTCCTGCTCGTCCCAGAAGCGTGCTTCGCGGTCGAGCAGACTTTCATCTTGTTTGTCGTCGGCGGTCATAATTGGCTCGGTCTCGGCTTTTCAATGGGAACGGCATGCAGCAGCGCTGACTGCCAACATTCTATTCAGGATCCGGTACGGTCCCAGAGAAAACCCGGTCCACTTCATGGCTTCTCGGCGTCTATCCTCCCAGAGTGACACCATTTCTGCTCCAAACAGGCTTCTTTGCCAGCGAATTGTCGTCGACTAACGACTTGTCGGCGATTCGAGCGGGAAAGCTGTCGAGGGAATTCATGCATGAAGTTGAGAATTGCAGTTTCGATTGGACTCCTGGTGTTGTTCTTGAGCTTGTCCCAAAGTTCGATTTTTGAGCGCCAAGCCAGACAACACTCTCCCGACGGCAATGGATCGTCGAGCAGATCACAAGCTGAAATCAAATTTCAAGTCGTTGGCTACGACGATCAAACTGGCATTGCCGGTGCCTTGGTGACCTTGACCGCTCCCGGCCGTGTTGTGCACTCGGGACAAACCAACGGCGCAGGGAAGGTGGCTTTGCCGTTCTTTCGCCTTGAGGGGTTTCCATATCGTCTCAGGATTCGCCACGAAGACTTCGTGGCCATCGATTGGCGAATACCAGAGTCTTGGATATCCATCCAGAAGGTTCAGCGCATTCGATTGACTGCCAAAGATGAACTACGAACGGTTCGAGTCGGTTTCTCGACGATGGCCGGTGAGAATGTCTTGGTGGTTTGGAATTGGCACCTCTTTGGTACTGGCCTTGTGAGCCCTGGAGATTCTGGCCGCACGTCATGCCGGGCAAGCCGGGGTTTCGCCGACCTTACCTTGTCCGGTGTTCCTTGTGGCGCGACTCTGCGTCTCGTGGCCACCGGCATGAGCACCGGGGCAGGAGACCGTGTGGAAATCGACATCGAAGCCGATCTCAAAGCAGTTGCAAGAAGATTGAAGCGTACTTTTCTGGCGGGCCGCATTGAGGACCCCACCGGCAGGGCCATAGAGAACGTGGCTGTGAGATTCTTGGCACCCTATGAGATCGGGCCCAACCCTGGGTTGCGAGCGCGGACAAATGAAATGGGTGAATTCCAAGTCGTGTTGCCAACATGGCTGGTCGAGAAAAATGGCGCAGCGGGGGAACTCGGAGTTTGCGATTTACAAGTAGAGGGACGGCTAATCCCAGGTCTTCCTCTTTTTCGATCAGGGGAAGACCTGAAGACCATACGAATACCGGAAGGATAGCCCACCTTGTTCAGTGTGCCCCAATGGCAATCTGAATGTTGCGGGCTAGTAGACGACGGAAGCCGTCATGACCGCGAGTTCGCGTTTACCTTCTTTTTCAATGAGCTTGCCATGAGCTCGGACGAAAGCCGGGCGAGAAGACGCTTTCAGCAAGACAATCAACTTGAGATCGGGCCGGGGATTAGTGAACCGCAAACTCAGGCGTTTGCCGTTGGATTCAATGACAAAGGAGTTGGCGTTGACGGCAACAAGTTGGCCTGCCACATCAATCTCCTTACCTAAGTAGGCCTTCGAATCCGCGACTATTTTTTCCAAAGAGTAAAGACGTTGGGTGTTATCGTGCTCACCGATCATGACCATCTGTGCGTTTCTCGAGGCTTGTGGCTCCATGATGCGCATGGCATGAGCCATCATGCGGATTTCCTTTTCGTCCCCTTTGATCTTGGCGATCTCCTCTGGGCTCTTCCCAGCATCTTCCGCCATGTGCCGTCTTTCAGCTTCTTTGACAGTTTCGAAAGTCACTTTGCCCTCCAACAAGACATTGTGCCCAGAGAGGTTGCGTGGTGCAAAAAAGGCGTAGTCTTTGAATTTGACAAAGATCTCCTCGCCTTGGTCGCGCATACGCAGCCAGCAGCCTTTCTTCGTGCAGATCTTGCTGATCGTTCCTCGAAGGAGGACAACCTTGTCTTTGAAGTTGGTTGGCGCATTGGCGATGGCTTTGAGCGATGTCTGGGCTTTCATCTTAATGGGGCTGCCGTATTCGGCCCAATCCCCCTTCTTGCCGATCTTGATAGGCGTGGCCATTTCATCAACCCATTTCTTGGCTGCCAGCGCCTTTGTGGGTTTAGAGGTCGGTTTGGACGTGGGGCGTGACGCTGGACGCGTCTCTTGGGCATGGGCAAACAACGTGGAACACAGGCAAAGCAAGGTCATGAGGGCAATTCTGCGGAACATTCTGTTTCTCCAAATTTGAATCGGACAGGGATCTTAGCGCTTAAGGCAAAAATGGGGCAATATGGTCGTAACTTGAAGCAGTCCTGCGGGTTTTAACACCATCACGCCAACCTCATGCGGAATTCTACGTGAGTGAAGAAGGTCATTATGATGCGTATACGGAACTACCTCGTTGTCTTACTCCTCCTAGCCAGCATGGGATTGACACTGACTGCCCAAGCTGGCGTCGCGTGGGAATCAAGCTTAGAAGCGGCTTTGAGCCGATCGAAAGCTGAAAACAAACCTCTTCTCATCACCATGCATACAAGCACGGAGATCGCGTGCAAGAGGATGCTCAGCAACATCTATACCGATCCCGACGTTGTCGCGAAATTACGGGATTTTGTTGTTCTTCCGACCTGCGTCGACAGACACACCGAAGTCATGAAGATGATCGCCGGGAAGGAAGAGCCCGTCAGCTTCATGTTCAAGACGGTGAGCTGCAAGACTCTCATGAAGAATGAGCGTGATGTTCGCGATCGTTTCTTCGACAAGACAGAGGTGAAGGTCCCCAATCACATTTTTGTCGGCAGTGACGGCGAAATCTTCATGAAGAAGATCTACGAACTCAAGAAGAAGGCTTTCCTCGATCTTTTGGACCGAGCCTTGGTTCACTACGGTGCCAAAGTCGTTGACGGCATGGATGCCTCGACTCAAAAGCTCTTCAAGCGGGTAAGAAAAGGCAACGTCAAAGACAAAGAAGCCGCAGTCAAAGCCATTCTCGAATTTGAAAATGAGAGAAAGACGGAGACTTTGTACATGACGATCCAGGGCCTCAAGAAAGAAGAAGATCGGGGGATTTGCATTCGTGCCATGGGCAGTGACGCGTTCTCCCACGCTTCTGCAACTGCGATCAAATGGTTGTCAGATAGGTCGGTATTCATCAAGAATTGTGCAGTTGTGACTTTGGAAGAAATGAAAGCCGCTGATGCTACAGATCCACTGCTGTACCTATTCGAGCACACCAAGAAGAAAAACAAAGAGCTGCGAAAAGACATACTGCGGGCCTTAGGTCCTTGTGGTGCGGGGGAACCCAAAGTGAAGGATTTGCTTTTTTCTCACACCGAGAACAAGAAGGAAATCATGCGCCTCGCGGCCTACATGTCTTTGGGGTACTTCTTGGATGAGAAAGACGTTCAAGACAAACTCAGTGAGCGTTGGCAAAAAGACGCCAAGGGCGTAGCGCCGCGAACTGCCATCCTCTTTGCCTATATGACAAGCAAAAATGCAGAGCTAATCCCCCAAGTCAATGCTCTCGTTGAAGGCGAGAAAAACCACCAATTGGTGATGCTTGCTGGTTTCGCCAAACAGGCCATGCGCGGTCAGAAAAAAGCTGGGGGTGGGGGCAAAGGTGGCAAAGGCGGTGGAAAAGGAGCGTGGAGGAGGATGCGAAAGGCTCTGGCCCCACTTTACACCAAAGACAAGATCGTCAGGAATCAAATCAAACGCTGGCGATAGGAACTCGATCTATTGGGGATTGGGAATAGGTAGGACAGGCCAGATGAGTGGGCCGCGGCTCCTTCAGCAAGGAGCCGACACCTTCTCGCTCTCAATCAGAGCAGGCGCACTCATCGTGACCAATCCCGGGTGTTCGTTTGCCATAGTACCACAATATAGGTCTTCTGGGTTCAAATCATTAGACAGTCGCGGGAAGGTATCTCGACTACAATTTGTGTTCAGAGTTTTATGCACTCATGGTTTTGGCAGAAGACAGACTTCATTCACCCCATCAACTAAGCGATGACCTGGGTGAGGTTGGCTGCCTCTTTTGTTTCTTCGACTGGTTTACCCCATTGTTTGAGTTCTCTTCAGAATTAGTTTTCACGACCTCGAGATGAGACTTGGGGTACGCTTCACTGGACTTTTTGGGTTCGGCTCGGATTGAGCTGAACCACTACAAATTGTACATGGGGCTAATTATGTTCGACCCAGTCTCCATAGGAGCGGCGTCGATTGGTGTAAACCGCGTCAGCAAGGTATCCAGCCCTGCACGCGTATCAGATCTTTCTACGCGATCTCGCAATAGCGAGGACGCCGCATTCAGTCGCGGGTCCGCCAATGAGGCGGCTGGAGACCGTCGAAGACGGGATCCGGTAGGTTTAAAGGCAAAGGCTGGAGATAGCCGAAACGGCAAGCGTTCTCGCACGGACGCCACCGAAGAGGAACCTCTGCGCCCGAAAGTGAAGTTTCGCGCTCCCAGCGAAATCGGCGATACCGAGCCGATCTTCGAAGCGGAGGGCAAACCCACAGTGAAGCGAAGCAAGCCCATCTTGGATGAGCCGGAGCCAAAAGTGCCTCGGCGCAACCAGGACGGAACTCCTGATGATCTTGGCAGGAATGTTGACGTCTATGCTTAACACCCCGATACCCGTTGTTCCTTGACGGCGGCCACCGCAGTGGTCGCCGTTTTTTTTCGTCTCATGCGCGTTCTTGGGTTTATATTCAAATGGTTTGTTTTTCGATCTCAAAGGCGTGGCAAGTACGATGCCTTTTGCGGTCGATAAGAAAATCCATATGGAGTCTGGAATGCCAAGGGCGACTATTTTTCTTGCCACAATTTGTTGTCTTGCTTCTTTTGCATGGAGTCAAGAGTCTCGGACCATGAAACTCGGTGGCCATGACTTTGCACTGACTGTGAGTGAGAGCTTTGTTGTTTTCGGTTTTCGCAGTGCGACCGATGCGGCTGGCCTGATCGAGAAAGCAGATCGCCTTATCAGCAAACAGGTCGAGAGTTTCCCCGAAAGGCGGACCGTTGTTGTTGCCGCATCTTTGGGGGCACGGGACGATCTTGTGCGGTGGCTACGGTTGCAGAAAGACGTGCGGTTCGCCCATCCTGTTCTCAGCATCGCTCCC
>JAJRYU010000460.1 GCA_024275615.1 Planctomycetota bacterium | reverse complement strand
ATTCCATGATAAACGCGAAAAGGCACGAGCATCGTTGAGCCCGTGCCAATCCTAAGGCAACCTCTTGCGGGGTTGCCGAGTCCTAATCGTTGGTGGCAGGTATAATGTTAACGCGGCGTGCAGTGCCGAATTCAACATGACCGTCAGTCAAAGCAAACAAGGTAAAATCCCGTCCGCAGCCGACGTTTTGTCCTGGTCTGAACTTCGTACCGCATTGACGAACCAAGATATTTCCAGCGCGAACGAACTCGCCGCCGTACTTCTTGATTCCACGGTGTTGGGCATTACTGTCGCGTCCGTTTCTGGATGCGCCTTGTCCCTTTTTATGTGCCATCGCTTATTCTCCCGGGCTCGATCAGCCGTTAATGGTCTCGATTCTCAACTCGGTGTAATTCTGGCGATGCCCCTGCTTGCGTCGATAATTCTTACGCCTGCGGAACTTTCGGACGACAATCTTCTTGCCGCGTCCATGACCGAGAACCGTCGCCTCAACTGAAGCGCCGGCAACAAAGGGCTTACCGATTTGGAGAGCATCTCCCCCGATAGCGGCCACTTCACTGAAAGTGATCGTGGATCCGACCTCAACCTCTTTAGACTGAACCCGTAACACCTCGCCGGGTTCAACCTTGTATTGATGACCACCATCTTTGATGACTGCGTACATGAAAATGCTCCTTGTCGACTTCAGCGGGCAGAGCGGCCACTTTTGGCCATGCTGAGTAAGTCGGGCGGTATGTTATCGCGACTTAGGATCTCTTCAAGGATGCTCGTGCTTTCGCAGGACATGCAAAAAATTGATCCGTAACTCTTTCTGCCATAACACCTTATGAGATGGAAAATCGAACGAGATGAAGGCTGGCAATGAGGCCAGGGGTTCAGTCAAAAATAAATCCCATTCTGGCATCCCATTTCCTCGTCCTCTTCGGCCTCCGCTCACTGGCTCGAATACTCACAGGCCGTGACGATACTCCGGTTCTCCTCCAGTTCTGAAGGCCGCTGTTGCAGCGATCTCAGGGTTAGATCGCGCAGCAATTTCTGCTCACACAGATGAACAAACAGGAGGTTGGCTAAGAATCAAATCGCTTGATTTCGTACTCTTCGGTGCTCATTCCGCCTTCGCCGGAGACAACGACCTTACGTTTGAAGTCGCTTTCGATCCCCTCAAGACGTTCTTTCTTGTTCCCCTTGAGGGAGTCAGCCACGCGGTGATTGCATCTCACTTGGAGACGCTTCGCCCGGTTGTTGGCGAAGATGTTCGTGACTTCTCTGAGGATCTTCAGACCGATGCTGTCGACGTTGCGGATGAATCCGTTTCCCCGGCAAGTGGGGCAAACCATTGCATTATTGCGATAGAGGCTCTGGCCGAGACGTTGCCTGGTCATTTCAATCATGCCGAAGTGGGAAATTCGAGCAATTTTGAGGCGGACTTTGTCACGCACAAACGCTTGCCGAAACGCCTGCTCTACTTGCCGCTTGTGGGCGTCGTTTTGCATGTCGATAAAGTCGTTAATGATCACGCCGCCTAAGTCTCTCAGACGGAGCTGCCTGGCGATCTCAGCAAGTGCTTCCAAATTGGTCTTGAAGGCGGTTTCCTCAAGATCATCTTCCCCTCTGTTTTTGCCAGAGTTGACATCAATAGCAACGAGAGCTTCGGTTTGATCGATGACAATCGAACCACCACTGGGCAAGTTGACCTTGCGATGAAAGAGCTTCTCGATCTCATCTTCAAGGCGGAATTTGTGAATGAGAGGATGTTTGTCCTGATAAAACTTGATGCGATCAACGCTGCCCGGCATGACTGAACGGACGAATTCCTGAGTCTTTCGGAATATCACTTCGTTGTCAATCCAGACTTCGTCAACGTCCGGCGTGAAGTTGTCGCGGATCGTTCGAATGACAACATCAGACTCCTGGTAGATCATCGCCGGAGAACGCTCGCCCTTCACCCGCTTGACAATGGTGTTCCACAGCTTCAGAAGGTACTCGAGATCGCGAATGATATCGCCAACATCCTGCCCCACACCGGCGGTTCGAATGATGTAGCCCATTCCCGGAGGTGGCTCGATCTTGGCCAAGAGCTTCTTAAGGCGGCTCCGTTCGGACCGGTCCTCGATCTTCTTCGAGACTCCGGAGCGCGTCAAACTGGGCATAAGAACAAGGTAGCGCCCTGGGATCGACAAGTAAGTCGTCAGTGTCGGGCCCTTCTTGCCAATACCATCCTTGGTGATTTGAACGAGGACTTCCTGGCCCTTGGTCAAATACTCGTGGATATTTCCATGTTCACGGCGCTTGAGGGGGATGTCCGGAGCGTTGGGGTTGTTTTGCCGGTAGATGGGCAGCACATCGGAGACATGAAGGAAGCCATTGCGATCGCCTCCGAAATCCACGAAAGCGGCGCCGATTGACGGCTCAACATTGGTGACAACACCTTTGTAGATGTTGCCAAGGTAGGAATCATTTGCGGTACGTTCGCAGAAGAACCCCTGAAGTACGGCGTCCTCGGTGATGGCGATCCGGACTTCCTCCGGATCTTCTGCGTTAATGAAGATTTTTGTTTCCATGATGCTCCTCCAGGAGCCAGGGCCCGACAGGGGTTTCACCGCCTATCAGGTCTCTCAATTTCTTGCACCAGCACGACTTGCGCCGGTGTT
Organism: Planctomycetota bacterium; assembly: GCA_024275615.1. Lineage (GTDB taxonomy): Bacteria > Planctomycetota > DRQF01 > S139-23. The sequence continues at coordinate 4,588 of JAJRYU010000460.1, read as the reverse complement.
TGTATGTTCGTTTGCGCCCGACGCCAAAAACGTGGGGCAGCCAATCCTGTCGCCAAAATCGATGAGACCAAAGGGTCCATCTCGGCGAACGCTTGCGCTTTGATACGAGATTTCCGCAGGAAGTCAAGTTCTGCGGGGGAGTTGCGAAAAATCTTGCCCCAGCGATTCGGGTCTCCGATCGCAGAAATGTGAGGTAGCTACCCCTACCCGGGCGGCACGTCGCTGTCGATCGAAAAAAGCAGGGCCAGATATGCTGGCCCTGCTCTTAGGTTGTGAAGATCGTGAAAGCTACTTGCCTTCGGAAGATTCCATGACTGGCTCTTCTTCCATTTCAGCATCCTCGTCGAGGTCGTATTCCTCACCAAAGATGCGCTCGACTTCGCCTTCAATCATTGCCTTGCGCTTCAAGTTTTCCTCATGAATGAGAGCCGCCACCGTGTCCGAATCCCGGATGATACGAGGCGTGATGAAGATAATGAGGCTCTCCCGAGTTGTATTCATTTCTTCATGCTTGAAGAAAAAGCCAAGAATCGGAATATCTCCAAGCAAAGGCACCTTGTTGACTTTCTTCGTGTCGTTCTCAGTAATCAAACCACCGATGACAGCAGTTTCACCGCTCTCCAGGAGCATCGAGGAAACCAAAGTTTGCTGGGCAATCTGTGGCAAGTCGATGGAAACCTGGGTGGCGCCAATACCAGAAGTAAATCGATCGAATCCCGGTGGAGTTTTCGGATCTGTGCTTCGGCCAACGAGGGTCTCAGCTTCTGGAATGACATCCAGTCGGATCTTGTTAGTGCCAGGGATGACATGGGGCACCATGAACAACTGGAACCCTGTCTCGACAGGCGAGTTCTTGGCTTCCTTAATGGTGAATGTCAAACCGCCAGCCTGGCCTTGAACCGCTTGAGTCGAAGCGAAACGGACCGTGCGGCCAACGAAGATTGTTGCCTCTTGATTGTCAAGAGCAATCAACTTCGGGGCTTGAATCACACGAGTGTGCTGATCCTGCTGCAAGAGGCGCAGGGTAAACGTGAATTGAGTAAAGTCGAGTTTGCCGAAAGTCGTCGCCGCTGCAAGCCCGGAATCATCCAACCCTGGAACGCCGTTGGCACCACTGCCAGCACCGCCACCAGCTTGACTATCAGTTTGTTCCGGTAACAAGCCAAATCCATCACTACCAATATTGAATGGTAGACGACTTGGAATGGACGAGCCGCCGATTGAGGCCGCTAGGCCACTATCGCCAATGTCAACGCCATAGCTGAGAGCATCTGTGTTCGTCGTCGACACAAACTTGACGTCGACGAATACCTGAGCTGGTTCAACATCCAGCTCTTTGATCAGTCGTTTCATTGCTTTGTGAACCGGAGCAATGTCCTTGACGATGATCATGTTGTGTTTGTCGATGTATTCGAGGGTACCCGTGGCAGACAAGGCGTTGCGTAGAGCCTTGAGTACACTGAATTCGGTTTCAGGATCTTCCGTGGAAGCCTGCGGCTTGCCAACTGTGTATTCTGACTTGATAAGCGGACGGTAGGTCATTGGCGGACGCACGTATTTAAGCTGGTACATGCGAGTTTCGAGTTGTTCTCTCAATTGAGAGGGATGAACGACTTGAAGAATGCCGAACTCTTCCTCGACAACAACGAAACCCAAAGACTTGGAAACGGTATCCAAGGCAGTACGCCATGGAACATTGTTCAGCGTCAGATGAACATTGCCTTGAACTTGAGGAGAGGCGACGATGGACGCGCCAGATATTTTCGCAATCGCCTCAATCACCGACTCAATCGGCGACTTTTGAAACTTCCAAGTGATGCGCACCGGTTGTTCGAGTATTAGGAGGTTTTCTGCCTTCTTGATGATGACACATTCGCTGCGATCCGCGACGATGTTGAGTGCTTCACGCCAAGGAACGCCATCAAGGTTGACTGTGACTTTTGTTTCTAAATCGACATCGGCGGCGAGAATGATGTTCACGCGAGACTTTTCGCGAATGTACTTCACCACGTCTACCAAAGGGCGATCAGTCACCGACAACGTGACTCGTGTGTCGTTGACGTCTTGATCCTCGCGCCCAATGACGTCTGTTTCTTGTGCCCATGCTTCAATTGCGAAAGGCCCCGCCAGGAGACCCGCTAGGGCGCCGACAAGGACTAGTTTCCGCATACAAGAGGCGCTTTTCTGCGGGGTTCGGATGGCCATGTTTCCCTCCTTGAAGAATCAATTTCTTCTGTTTGATTGGGGCCAGAACCATCCCGGGTTCTGATCAGATCCATTCCTATGAATCTGGCTGCCCCGTTGTTGACTGCGGTCACATCGCCGCAGCTCCAACAACCGTCAATGTCGACCTACAAAAAAACCGACTCATCCCCGGCGCGCTGGGGGTTGAGTCGGCCGCTTTCGTTTGAAGTTCGAACCTATGTCAATCGAGCGATCTTACGATCTGTTCTTCCTTATATAGGAAGACTACCTGACTTAGGTCGATCCGGCCGACGATTACTCCTTCGGCGAAAACCTCGCCCGGACTGTAGGCCCGGTCGTTAATTATGACGATCCCTTGGTTGGGTTTGGATGGCTGAAACACATATCCAGTAACAGCGATGGGGATTTGCGCAAACTCCTGCCTCGCGGTTGCCCGCGCAGAAATTTTCTCGATTTTGGTAAATACCTGTTCCATATCGCTTCCTGAAGCCGCCGTTTTGACCGCCCCCAGGGCCTTGGCGGAAGCGATAACCTCGCTATAGCGCCCAGCTTCAAAGGAAATGGCCATCCTGCGGTATTCAGAATCTAGCTCCTGGAACGCAAGCCCCAGGGTATCGCTTTCGCGGCGGGCCCGATAAATGATAGCGAATGGCCCAGCAACCTCATCCTCAAAACGAGACGCGAGGTCCCGGCTGGTAATCGCCCTGGTCTTGACGACATCTTCCAGTTTCTGGGAGAAATTTGACATCTGCTCGTTGACCTTGGCGCTGAAAGAAATGCGCTCGACGAAAGACTCGACTTCCTTTTCCTCTTTCAAGGCTTTCCGCAATTTGGCGAAACCATTGGTCAGCTCATCAAATGTTCTTTCTTGCTCTTCGATGTTCTTGGCTTGAACACGGCGGAGTTCGGCGTTGACGCCCGACTTAACGCGGGGGTCTGCGAAAATATCGCGTCGCTCTGGGTTGGGAGTGAAGTCATAAGACTCCAACTCAATGGGATCGACTGCCCCACCGCGTTCGATCAGCGCCAGAGTGCGTTTGTCAGCATTGACAATCTCGACAGGCCCGCTCTTGCTCTTGCCAGGTTGATAGATGTATGTTTCCAATTCGATTTCAATTTGATGGACCGCCGCTACGCCGCTCTCACCTCCAGGTGATTCGTCATTGGCAATCGTCAGTTGTTTCACCTTGATAAACCGATCATGAGATTCAAAACGGTGCATGAAGTCCAAAAACTGGGACAACGTCCCCCGGACATCCATCTTGTAGGCCACATCCAAGAATGCACCGGCGCTCTTGCGGCGACCTCGGTTTCGAGCGGAGCTATCATCCAGCTTAGTCACCTCGACGCCACTGGCTGAGGAGAAGTCGGTGATCTTCTGAACGAACTGGTTGATCTCTTTGTCTTCAGGCAGAATCTTGACACGTTCCTTAACGACCATTCGTTCTTTCAGAACTCGGTCTTCGTGTCCGCGAATCTTAGAAATGCGAAGATCCGCTTTGACGTTGTCACCTTTGAGCCTGACAATCTTCGCTTCTTCTTCACCAATCGTTGTGTAGTCCATGTACACAACACCGGCGCTGGTAAGAATCAAAGAAAAGGACACGCCGATGATGATCCATGCTTTCTTTTTTACGTTTTTGATGGTGTTCAACACGATCTATCTCCCTCGCCCAGAGGCCTTATTTTTTCTTGTTCTTGCGGTCTTCTTTTTGCGCTAGCTCTCTTGCAGCAGCGTCATGCAACTTCCGGGATTCGGCGTGATCCTTAAGATGCATGACGAGATCCATGGTCCAGCCCTTTCGGGGTTCAACGTCGTCTTGGAACTCCTGGGCTTGCCCAGTTGGATCCGACAGGTCGTTGTACCCAAAACGGAACATAGGGCTGTTCTTGAGGGCGGCATGAAAATAGTTGTAGTATTGCAGCGGTTTTTCATCCGCCAAGACGAATCCTTTGAGAAAGATGGTCCCGCCACTCTTTTGAGCGGCTTTCCCACGACGCCCTCGACTGGCAGCGGGAGGCGAATACTTCAACGACTTGGCCCAAACGAGATAGCCTTCTTCCTTGTCGTCGTCTCCAGCAACCGTCAGCTCAGCGAGTTCGTCAATCTTCTTCGTCATCAGAATGCGACCGGAAGCGATCTGCTCAATTGTCTGCACACGTTTCTTGAATTCGGATTCTTCCGCCAAGAGTTTCGTCTCGTAAGCAAGCTGAGGACCCTTGCGAGCTAGTTCTTGTTCTTGCAACATGCGATCGTTGTTCACTTCTGCCAGCCAAACAAAGTGGACGTAGGCGGCCACGGCACCAGCTGAAAGAACACAAATAAGCCCGCCGAGAATGGGGAGCAAAAGCACCAACGGTGTGCGCTCTCGTTTTTTCATCT